>CANQCX010000014.1 GCA_947591115.1 uncultured Lachnospiraceae bacterium
TGATATCCGGCATCGTCCCCGGTCTTTTGCGTAAGCACGCTTGCTTTCTCGAGCGAACTTCCTTCCAGATAGAACCAGCCGTTGCTTCCCTGCTCTCCAAAATCCGTCTTCAGATCTGCCGAATTTGTCCGGTCGGCTGGGAATGCAGAAGCATAATCCGGTTTGATCACACTGGATATATCCATTTCCAGCTTTCCGTAATCCCACTCGCTGTTCTTTCCTGCCGTAATGATAAAATCAAGCTGATCGCCCTTCTTTACCGTAAGGTTCGCCTTCTCAATCGTGCAGACGTTTTCCATCTCTTTTGAAACCGGTACCTGATGCGACACAAGCAGCTTTCCGTTTTGGTAAATCGCAACCTTGACGCCGTCCGGCGAGTTGTTGTCAGCGTCCTCATTTCTCGCCTTATAATAAGTTCCGTCCAAATTGACAGTGCCGTTTGCTCCGGCGATCCAGCGGTAAATGGCTCCCTTGCTTTCTCCCGGATGAACGCCGTCTTTTTTCAGAAGAAGCTGATCCTGCAGCACCGAGCTATACTCTTCGCCGTTTTTATCCGCCCGCTGAAATTCTGCGCTGCTGTTTCCATAACCGTAATACCAGCCGCCGCTTCCCTGCGCGCCAAAATCGGCTTCCAGATTCGCGTTGTTGTCGGTATCCGGTTGATAAGATGAAGCATTTTCGTGCGGCTTGATCTGTACTGCAAGTTTTCCGCCATCCCACGCATTGTTCTCTTTCGCATCAACGACAAATGTCAGAAGATCTCCTTTTTTTACCTGCTTCTCTTTCAGATCGATCAAAACTGTATGATTATTTCCGTCGCCCTTGAATACTGTCACGTCTTTTTGCAGCAATACCGTATTATTCAAATAAACAGTGAGTCTTGTACCGTCCGGCCAGTTCGGATTAGCATCTTCCTGTCCATACTTTGTATATTTTCCTGCCATATCAATGCTTCCGTTCTGCGCCGCAACCCACTGATAGATCGCAGCTTTAGAGGCGCCCGGCTGCACAAAATCTTTTTTTACCTGCAGATCACTGTCCGTTTTGGACTGATAACCGGCATTATCCTCCGTCTTCTGCGTCAAAGCTCCGGAAAGTCCCAATGTTCTTCCTTCCAGATAATACCATCCGTTACTTCCCTGTTCGCCGAAATCCGCCGCCAGATTTGCGCGATTTTCACTTCCGTTATTGACTTTGGTAAGCTGTACCGTATCTGCATCTTCAATTTCAAAGGAATACAGACCGCCATCATATGCAGTATTCTCTTTTCCGTCTACAATAAGCGTGATAAAATCGCCTTTTTTGACGCTGAGATTGTAAACCGTCAGATCTTTTGTTACTTCTTTTTGCGTATCCGGCGCAAACTCCGCCGTCTTCAATACAGTATTGTTATGCATCAAAGTAACCTTCGTTCCATCCGGCCATGACGGATTTGCATCCTCATTCAATAATTTTGTGTAATCCGCAAAAATATGTATGCGCCCGTTTTGTGCAACCTTCCATTTCACATTTGCACTTTTCCCTTTGGTGGAAGGCATGATATAATCCCGTTTGATCTCAATCCCGTCTTTTGTGTAATATTTTTCATTCTGTTCATAGTTTTCTACATTTACCGCAAAAAACGGGTTCGTATAATAACCATATTGATAAAACCAGCCGTTTTTACCCTGTTCCCCAAAGTCCTTTTTTACGTTCGCATTGTTTGTCCGCGCATTATCGTTCTGAATCGGTACATCGTTCTCCGTTTTTCCGACTAATCCGCTGAGACTGCTGATGGAAAATGTATATTTTCCGCCATCATAGGCATTGTTTTCTTTCCCATTTACCACCATAGTAATGTAATCGCCCTTTTTTACGGAAACCTGATTGACATTCAGGCTTTTCGTAATCTCACGCGATACATCCGGTTCAAATTCCTGCCGGACAAGCGGCGTACTGTTATGATAAATCGTAACGCGCGTACCGTCCGGCCAGTCCGGATTTTTATCTTCATTTTTTGTTTTTGTATAAGATGCATCAATCCGAATAAGGCCATTCTGCGCTACTCTCCACTTAATGACTGCGGATTCTCCTCTTTCGCCGGCATTGACATAATCACGCTTGATCTCCAGATAATAGTCGTCCGTATACTTGTCATCCTTTTCATAGCGCTCAATATTGTATGCCCCAAACGGATCATCCTGATATCCCTCCTGATAAAACCATCCATTGGTACCCTGAGGGCCAAAGTCATCTTTTACATTTGCAAAATTCTGACGTATTTCGCTTTCGTCTACCGCTATGCTCTCTTCATTTTTCCTTCCGCTCCGGTCCATAATGGAAATATCGAACGCTCCTCCGTCATAAGAAGAATTTCCATTTGCGTTTACAACAAAGTACAGTCTGTCTTCGGAGGTTACCGAAAGCTCCTGCTCCCTGAAGTATACGATTTCTGTCCCCTCATCCGGAGCATCTACCTTCTGTTCGAACAATTTCTCATTATTTTTATATACGAAAATCGTGACTCCGTCCGGCCAGTCCGGATTTCCGTCGTTTTGCTCAAATTTCGTATATTTCCCGCGTATTTCAATTTTTCCGCTTTTAGCCGGTATCCATCCTAATACCGCATTATCGTTCATCGCAGGATGAATAAAATTCTCACTGATCGTTAATGCCGGAGAAGTATTATTCATATACCCGTCTTTCTCGGTATACGTAGATACCAGTTCGCTCTCCCCGATCTCCTTGCCGTACATATAAAGCCAGCCGTTTTTCCCCTGTTCGCCAAAATCTTTTACATTATTGGCATTGTTATCGGTTCTGGTATTGTCTGCGGCTGCCTCTTGCGGCTTTGCGTTTACATCGGAAATCGCAACATAAAGCTGCCCGCCATCATAAGCATTGTTATTTTTCGGATCAATTCCGATATAAATGCTCTCATCCTCTTCTACCGCCAGATTCTCAATACTGGTTTCCAGCAATGTCTGGCTGTCAACGGAAACTTCCACCTGATGGGTGCCCAGCAGTTCCTCTCCCTTATAAGCGTAGATGCATACACCGTCCGGAAATCCCGGATTGGAATCGCCATTGACATCTTTTACATAAGTCAGTTTTATATTGACGGCGCCTTTCTGTGCAACCCTCCATTCCAGTATCGGTGCAACTCCGTTTCCGGTATGGATAAAATCCTTTTTGATTTCCATACCTTCTACGCCGCTTTGAAAATAACTTTCTTCATTAAACTTTTCAATCTGTTTCGATTTCCATGGTTTATCGGCATCTCCATAACGATAAAACCATCCGTTATTTCCCTGTTCGCCAAAATCAGCAACATTAAAGGCATTGTTATCCCGATTTGCATCATCCGCAAAAGCCGGTTCTTCATACGAATCCTCTCCAAAACTATCCGGCCACTGAACTGCCATTGTTTCATATGTCATTGGAGCATTCCTGCTGACAACTACTGCCGTTGTTACCGAAACGACCGCCGCCAAAAAAACAGCAATGGAAATCGCTTTTACCTTAATCGAAGCATGAATGATCTTTGCCAGCACTTTTTTCATCGTTCTACCCCCTTTCACTTATAGATTTTTACATTTTCAAATTGAACATTTGAATTGATTCCGAAAATTCCCCACGTTGTTCCCTGAGAACCGTACATTCTTGCTGTCATCGCACATTCTCCATTGATATATACACTGGCGACGCCGTCCGAGATCATCATGGATATATCGAATTGATCCGCCTTTGCATAATCAAACGCTATTTCCGATTGCGGATCCTGCGCATAAAGCGCATCCGTATTATAAAACGCCAATTTATTATTCGCTACATCAAATACAATATTCAGTCCTCCAACCGCATCTTCATCCGTTTGAAAAGCGATACCAAATTTTTCACTGTCTTTAAAATTGGTTACGGTTGCTTCAAACAGATAACTTCCAAGCATATTTTTAAATTCCACCGCTTCATAATTTTCTCCGGACAGCGTATAATTATTTTTATGCTTTTCAATCGTTTCTGTCATTCTTACCGGCTCTAAGGAAAGCTCGTGATCCATTCCTTTTTTTACGGAATCATTGATAACAGGTGCCAGACTCCCATCGTCCTTCTGCACCAACTGGTGTACGACCAGATTTCCCGCCCAGTCATAATCCTCGCTGTCAGAATGGTCTACTTTTGTGGCGTTCCATCCAAAGACATACAAATTTTCTCCGTCGCTCTCCAAGCGGCCTGCATAGAAACCGTCACTGTCTACCGTATCCTGCTGCGGTGTCTGGAAAGGACCATTGATATCCTCGCTGATCCGGTAATGAACCACCCGATCCGGCCATTGATCCGAAAATGCCAGATACCATTTGCCTTCATAGAAAAGCAGGGAAGGACATTCCATATTCGAATCAGTGCCGAGGTCGTTTTCAAAAAAAACACCCTCGTCTTTCCACGTCTTTAAATCCTCTGACGTATATTTGACAATGACTCCTGTGTTATTGCTTCTGGTTACTACCAGCATCCAATACCGGTTTTCTTCTTCTACCCACAAAACGTAAGGATCCCGAAAATCATTCTGGGAATAGTGATCTCCTGCGGTAAATGTATCCTCCGGAATTTTTTCCCAATTGATAAGATCCTCGCTTGTCGCATGCATAACCGCCTCTTTCGGGGTATAGGTATCGTTATGACCGGTATAAAACGCATGATACAGACCGTCCTTGTCACGAATCACGCTTCCGGTTCCAAGTGCAATATCTTGAGCTTCAATGTCGTCCGAATAAGGTATCACAATCCCCTGATCCTCATACTGATAGAAATTTTCAGTGTCATAAAGCGCCCAGGGATGATAACCGGTATCACTGCCTCTTTGATCAAGCAGATAAAAAACATGAAAAACCCCGTCATCGTAAAACGGCATCGGATCTCCTACATACCCTGCATCGGATGCCGGAAACAACTGGACGTCCTCTATGTTTTCCCCCAAATAAGTTTCTGATTCATCATTATTTTTCTGGCTGCACCCTGAAAAACATAATGCGCATAATAATCCGGAAATTAACAAGACTAATTTTCTTTTCATTTTTCTACTCCTGTGAATCCATATGCAGTATTGATACATTATAGTTCATATTTCAAAATATCCATACTTACCATTCCGTCTGCAAAGAAGGTAATCTCCTCAGCCTCCTGCTCGGTATACATGGTTGCAGTCATAACCTGCTCTCCGTCATTGACAAAGATTTCTGCGCTGAACCGATCCAAGATCATTCTCATTTTCAATTCGCCGTTCGTACTTCGTACCCGACTTCTTCTCTGATGGATGATGGCTCTTCTGGAACCGGAAAATTTTCTGTCAATCTTTAATATGGATTCTTTTGGCCGGAAGCTCAATGAGGTGTGATATTGTTCATTTTGAGCGAACCAAAGGGTAAATTTATGATACATCTCCTGCACATTCCCCGGCCGCAGCGTCAATTCCATATCAATTTTCCTTCCACTGATTCCGTCTAAGTGAATACATCCGGAAAAAACTACATTTTTGTGCGTAACCGGATTTTTTCTCATTTTTTCCAATTCTCGGATTGGCTGCTGATATAATCTTCCGTTCCTTATAGATAACTCTCTCGGCAGACTCATCTGTCCCATCCACAGTTCCTCCGGAGAACGAAGATTGCAGGTATCCCAGTTCTGCATCCATCCGATCATTACCCTTCGTCCATCAGGCGTAAGAATCGTTTGCGGCGCATAAAAGTCAATTCCGTAGTCTACGGTCTGATCCGCCTGTTCGGTAAAAACATCGGTATTTTCATCATAATCTCCGATCAGACAAAGCGTCCCGTTCCCGTTGTGATACTCAAAATCCTTCGGAAGCATATCCTGCGGACTTACCAGAAGCACCCATTTCCCGTTTAGACAGAAAAAGTCCGGACATTCCCACATTTTTCCAAAACGATTTTGATTGGAAGCCAGTACGCGCTTAAACTCCCACTGAAAACCATCTTTGCTGGCATATAACAAAATATGACCATCGCCGTCTGACGTACAATTGCCTACAACGCAGCAGTATTCTCCATTGCTCTTCCGCCAGATTTTTGGATCACGAAAATCTGTCTTGCTGCATCCTTCCGGTAATTTTTTTTGATCAATGACCGGATTTTTTTCATATTTCACATAATCCAGACCATTTCCAACCGCAAGGCATTGCGTCTGCATTTCTTTAGCAACGCCGGTATACATCAATAGCTGTCTGCCATCCGGAAGCGCAATCGCGCTTCCGGAAAAACAGCCGTCTTCATCGTATACTTCGCCCGGCGCTAACGCTGCCGGAAGGTATTCCCAGTGAAGCAAGTCGCTGCTTACTGCATGCCCCCAGTGCATCGGTCCCCATTTTGGTTCATACGGATAATATTGATAAAACAAATGATACCTTCCGTCAAAAAACGAAAAACCGTTTGGATCATTCATCCAACCTGTGCGCGGAGACAAATGAAAATCCGGACGTTCTTCTTTTTTGATCTTTTCCCCAACGGTATCTTCATAATTGCGGGCTTCACACAATATTTGAACGTTCATATTTCATACTCCTGTTATATCTTTTTATTCTGCCCCTAACAGCTCCTCCGGATAAGAATCCAGATATTTTTGGTAGATTGCCAGCATATCTTCTACTCCATACGCGTTCAGATCTTTGAGATACTGATCCCAATCGGCATCGGTAAATCCGTTCATGATCCAATCCGATTTTTTCTGATTGATCAGTTTTGTCACATCCGTTTGAAGCGTGGAAAGCTTCTCTAAATCCTCCTGCTCCATTAAAACAGACGGATATACATATTTTCCATTCATGTACGGAGTATAATTTTCTTTGATCCACTGAAGCCGGTACTCTGCATCATATGGCAAGGTCACATATTTTCCGTAATATTCATCCAAAACAGCCAGCGGACCATTGACGCTCTCAGCCTCTCTTACTTCTACCGGCGATTCATCTCCCAGAGAAGCATGCTGCAGCATATCTTCGCCGTCCTCATTTTTTGCCAATTCAAAAATATCAAAATCGTCATCCTCGCCATAAGTTCCCCAGTTGTTCTGTGCAGACTGAATCGGCACATACATCTGATCCAGCCATGCGCAGACAAGAGCCGGATTTTTTGCAACTGCCGTTACTACACAGCGTCCTCTTGCAAAACCGCTGGTATAAGAACCATTCT
The DNA here is from genome assembly GCA_947591115.1 of uncultured Lachnospiraceae bacterium. Classification (GTDB taxonomy): domain Bacteria; phylum Bacillota; class Clostridia; order Lachnospirales; family Lachnospiraceae; genus Roseburia. The sequence goes on from CANQCX010000014.1 coordinate 7,185, forward strand.
GCGGAGTGATATTTTTTATGTCTGCTTCTAACGCCGGAAGCGGAATATAATCGTTGATATTGGCAATATTGGCAACATCCCAGCTAAAACATACGCCGTAACGGCCCGATTTTCCTTTTGATACATATGTAGACCACTCCTGCGTAAACGCTTCCGGATCAATCAAACCTTCTTCATAGAGCGTATGCAGCCACGCGACTCCATCTTTAAATCCTTCCTGCGTTCCGCTGCATATTACTTTCTTATCATCCGTAACCGCAATATGTCTTCCCAGATCAGAATCCGCATAGCCTTCTCCAAATCCGTTGATCAAAATAAACGGGTCGTTCGGATCTCCGTTTACGATACAGGACATTGGTATGATGCTTCCGTCAATTCCAAATTCCTTCTGCAGATCGGAAGCGCTGTCGCGGAAAGCCAGCAGCACATTTTCAAACTCGTCTACCGTCTGCGGTACTTCCAGATTCAGATAATCCAGCCATTTCTTATTGATAAATCCCATATTTCCAACTGTTTGGATGGCTTCTTTTCCGGCTCCCTCCTGTTCGATCCAAGGCAGTCCCCAGATATGTCCTTCCGAATCCTCGCACATTTCCCTATATTGCGGATATTTTTCAAAAACAGCGCTCAAATTCGGCATATACGCATCAATGTACTCTTCCAAAGGAATAATGATTCCCTGATCGGCATATTTTAAAAGATCACTGTCGTTAAAATCCGCATTAAAAACAAAATCTGCAAGTTTCTTAGGATTTGCCATAGACAGTGAAATCTTATCCGCCCATTGATCACTCTGGATCGCCGTCCATTCAACATGTACGTTCGTCTGTTCCTCCAGACGTTTAAATATCGTCCGATTATTCGGATCCGATTCCGTATTGGCCGGATAACTGGTCAGTCCGGTTATCGTAGTTGTTTCTTTTAGCGGAAACTCCAATTCTGATTTATCCACTTCCTGAAACTGTCCGTCATTTAATTGTACGCCATTTCCTCCGCATGCGGTAAGCGGGATAGCCATTCCCAACGCCAATCCTGCAGCCGTCAAGCGCTTAAACAATTTCTTTTTCATATTTTTACTCCTTTCCTGTTACATTATCCTTTGATCGATCCAACCATGATTCCTCCATCAAAATACTTCTGGAAGAAAGGATACATTACCAAAAGCGGCAGACTGGATATAATGATCGTTGCATATTTTAATAGTTCTGCAAGCTGCGCCCTCTGTGCGGTACTCTGCATATCGGAAATCATTCCGGATTCCGGCTGATTTTGGATCAATATCGAACGCAATACCAACTGCAGCGGCTGTTTCGCAGCATCATCCAGATAGATCATAGCATCAAAATAACTATTCCACATTCCGACAAACTGCCAGATAGCCAGAACCGCAAGCACCGGCGTACACACCGGAAGCAATACCTTAAAGAAAAACAGCACATCGTTTGCACCGTCAACTACTGCTGCCTCCCTGAGCTCTCCCGGAATACTTCTGAAATAGGTTCGTGCAACGATCATGTTCCATACGTTGAATATTCCCGGAAGGATCACTGCCCACATGCTGTTTAAAAGACCAAGATTGCTGATCAGCAGATAGGTCGGGATCAATCCGCCTCCAAAGAACATCGTAATTACAAATATAACATTGAAAAATTTACGTCCTTTAAAATCCGTACGCGACATCGGATAAGCGGCCAGCACAGTAACCGCCACTGACAAGACCGTAAAAACTAATGAATATACAACCGCATTCTTAAACCCGATCCAAATCTGATGGTTCGAGAGAACACGCTGATAAGCCGTCAATGTCCACTTGCTGAAATCAAATGTAATTCCTTTATTCTGCAATACGACCGGATCCATAAACGACGCTACTATAATATAGAGCATTGGGACAATGATCGCCGCTACAAACAACCCCAATAATGTGTATCCGGCGATCAGAAACGTTTTGTCCTGAACGGAATATCTTAAAAAACGACTCTTTTTCTTCATTATGATCCCCCTTACAATCCCTGTCCGTCATTCATTTTGGATACAATCTTGTTTACAAGGACCAGCAAAATAACATTGATGATGGTATTAAACAACCCAACAGCCGTTGAAAAACTGTAATCTCCATTGATAATACCTTTTTTGTAAACATAGGTGGAAATGATCTCAGACGTCTGCAGGTTCAAGTCCGTCTGTAAAGCATACACTTTTTCAAATCCAATACTCATGATATTGCCGACCTGCATGATCAACTGAATGACAACCATATCTTTGATCGCCGGCCACTCTACTACCTTAATCTGCTGAAAAATATTTGCACCGTCCATAATAGCGGCTTCCCTCAGCTCCATGCTGGCGTTTGCCAACGCCGCCGTATACATGATGGAACCCCAGCCTGCACCCTGCCAGATTCCGCTTGCAATATAAATAGTACGAAACGCTTCCGGCATGGTCATAAAATTGATCTGCGTCCCCAGCAGCAGGTTAATCGGTCCGGTAACCGAAAGAAAGATCCTGATAATACCGCAGATTACAATTACTGAAATAAAATTCGGCATATAAAGCGCAAGCTGAATCTTTTTTCTGATTCCGGTCCTCTGAACGCGGTTTAATAAAAAAGCAAGTATGATCGGAATCGGGAATCCCCACAGCAAGCCATAAATGCTTAATTTCAGCGTATTCCCCAAATAGGTCAGAAAATCCGGCGACGATAAAAACTGCTGAAAATACTGCAATCCGACTTTCGGACTTCCTAAAATACCCTGAATGGGATTATACTTTTCAAAAGCGATCAGAATACCTCCCATCGGTATATACTTAAAAATGAACGTCAGCAGAAGCGCCGGCAGCAAAAAAATCACGTACAACTGCCAATTCTGCTTAAAATATAAACACGTACCAGACCAATCGATCTTTTTGGCTCTTTGCTTCTTCATAGAAGCAGTCATAGTTTGATTACTCATGCATCCTCCTTTCTCTCGAATCCCACGCCGCATTTTTCTCCGATCTTCTCATTTCATGTCCGCCAGTCCTCCTTCCCAGATCCTGCGATTAGAAAAAGCATTCAAGATTTTGTTTCATTATACCCTCTATTTTACATTTAGTCAATCTTTTATTTTACATTTGAACAGCATTTTTTACATTTTATTTTCATTTTTGCTTAACAGAACATTTTACATTTGACATATTCACAGTTTTGCATTATAATGATACAAATTCGGATAAGGAGGTATCGATGCATGAATCATCTGTTTCATATGGATAGTCCGCTCATACAATTTATGACAAAACTGAGCATTACCATCTACCTTAATATTCTATGGTTTCTCTGCTGTATTCCGATCTTTACGATCGGAGCATCTACAACAGCGCTTTATTATGTAACCTTAAAAATGGCGGAAAATGAGGACGGCAATATCCTTCGTTCCTTTTTTCACTCCTTTAAAGAAAATTTCCGGCAGGCCACCATCATATGGATGCTTTTGTTAGGAATCGGGATTTTTTTTGGAATTGACGGCTATATACTCTATCATATCCGTTTTGATAATGCATTCTGGACGATCTGCACCGCCCTTTATATTGCTGCAATGATCGCATATGCAATCGTATTGATGTATATCTTTCCGCTTTTGGCGCATTTTGACAATACCATTCCCAATATGCTGAAAAATGCGTTTTTCATTGGGATCCGCTACTTGTTCTGCACCATTTTGATCGCAGTGATTTATTTTATTGTTGTCTATGTAACCATCAATATTTTCACGCCCGTTATCATATTTGGCGAGGGACTCTGCGCCTTTTTAAGCTCCTGTCTGCTTTCCAACGTCTTTCGGGCATGTGAAAAGAATCCGCAGGATGATACAGATTCGGAGGACAGCATATGAATAGTAAGCAAAAACTGCAGTATATCTGGGATTACTACAAACTTCATCTGTTCTTATTTCTGCTCATCCTTTGCATGGTCGGCTGTCTCATTTACGGGAAACTGATGCACAAAGAAATCGTGCTTTATGCTGCTTTGGTCAATATTTCCGCCAGTGAAGCCTTCGTGGAAAGTCTGGATGACGATTTTTTGGAGCATCTTAACAAGAGCGCCTCCAAAAACGAGGTAAGAATCTATAAAAATCTATCTCTTACCGATGACGTTTCCAGTCCCTATTACGAGTACACCTATGCTTCAAGCATGAAACTGCTGGCTGCCATAGATACGGAGCAGTTGGATGTGATCCTGATGGATCGCGAAGTTTTTGATGCATTTGCACAAGAAGAATATCTGGCATATCTTGACGATCTTCTTTTGCAGAAAGCGCCGGATTTATATGAAAAGCTCAAGCCTTCACTGATCGCAGGTACCGATTTGGACAGTCATTGCATGGGAATCGACCTGTCGCAATCCCCGATCGTTCAAAAAGCCGGTTTTACGGATACCGTTTATCTGGGTATTATTGCCAATAGTCCGCGAACGGATATGGCTGTTTCCTATATTTCCTATTTGTTCTGAATGCATCATGCACAGAATCAGGCATATGATGTATTTTACTTTTGACACTTTTTGATTTTTACATTATAATAAAATGTAAATGCTACATGTCAAACTCAGAAAGGGGAGTATAATGGCTGAACGAATTACTATTCAGGATATTGCAGATGCACTTGGCATCTCGCGCAACACCGTATCCAAAGCAATCAATAATACGGGAGTTCTCGCGGATTCTACCAGAGACAAAATTTTAAAAAAAGCGGCGGAGATGGGATATAAACAGTTTTCTTATATTTCTGTTTCCAATATGGGGAAACCGGAGCTGCTCCTTCCTAACACAAAAGATACCGGAGAAATCGCATTGCTGACCACTTACTTTTTAGGCGGATCGCATTTCGCCTCTGTCATGTTGGATAAATTTCAACGGGAGCTGTCCCAGCTTGGCTACCGTCTTACCATGCATCGTATTTTAGAACAAGAAGAAAAAGAACTGCAGCTTCCGGCATCGTTTGAATTACAGAAAACAGCCGGTATCATCTGTTTTGAAGTTTTTAACGAAAAATACAGTCAGATGTTATGCAATCTCGATATTCCGATCCTTTTTGTAGACGCGCCCGTTCCGATCTCCGGAAACACGCTGAAAGCGGATCGTCTTTGCATGGACAATGACTCGAATATTTTTGCATTTGTAAAAGAAATGAGCCGCAGGGGGAAAAACAAAATCGGATTTGTTGGAGAATACATGCATTGCCAATCCTTCTTTGAACGATATATGGCGTATCGGAATGCTATGTATCTTTTTGGACTTCCTATCGACGAGCAATTTTGCATTACCAGAAACAAACAGGATAATACCCTGCTCCCTCCTGCAGAATACCAGGCCTATCTGACAGACTATATCCAAGATTTAAAAAGCCTGCCGGATGTTTTTATCTGCGCGAATGATTTTGTGGCAATCGATCTGCTTCATGCGTTTAAGGCTCTAAACATCTCTGTTCCGGAAGATGTTTATTTGTGCGGTTTTGACGATTCTCCGGAATCAAGGATCATTACTCCGCCGCTAACCACCATTCACATCCATAGTCAGGTAATGGGGTATTCCGCAGTATATCTCCTGCTTTCCCGTATTTCGGAACCGTCATTAAACTACCGTTCCGTCCATACGGAAACTACGCTGATCTACCGAAAATCAACCGGAGACTAAAGCTTCAACGCACATAAAGAAGATGCCTGACGGCAACGCCAGGCATCTTCCTCTATGTCATATCAAGTTCTTACTTCTACTGGTTGACCGCATCTGCGAACCGCATAAATGCCGCCCTGCCTTCTTCGGTGCATTTGAACACGCCGGCGTCCTTTAATACCTCATTGAACACCAGACCGATTTCCTCATGGATGATATCCGTAATGTTTTCCGGAGTGATGCTGTCATATTTTTGCAGGAAGCCTTCCGCCCAGTCCGCATGGGAAGCGAGCGTATCGGTGGAGCGCAGATCCTTGCCGCTTAAAATAGCCTCCTCTAACTCCGCCATTTCGTCTTTCAGACGCGCCGGCAGTACGGCAAGACCCATAACCTCGATCAGACCGATGTTTTCTTTCTTAATGTGATGAAGCGCCGCATGCGGATGATATACGCCCAGCGGATGCTCCTCCGTAGTAATGTTGTTGCGGAGCACCAGATCCAGCTCGTAATCCTCTCCGCGTCTTCTGGCGATCGGCGTGATCGTATTATGCGGCTCGTTGTCCGTCTCCGCAAATACAAATGCCGCTTCATCGGTGTAGCCTCTCCATGTCGTCAGGATCTTATCCGCAAGCTCGATCAGACACTCCTTGTCCGGTCCGCTGATCCGGATTACCGACATCGGCCATTTCACGATTCCTGCCTTCACGTCTTCAAATCCCTGAAACGTAAGCGGTTTTTCGATTTCCGCGCGCGCCATCGCAAAGGTGTAATGTCCGCCCTGAAAATGGTCGTGGCTTAAAATGGAGCCTCCGACGATCGGAAGGTCGGCATTGGAGCCTACGAAATAATGCGGGAACTGCGTTACAAAATCAAGCAGCTTGCCAAACGTCGCACGCTCGATTTTCATCGGCGTATGCAGAGAATTAAATACGATGCAGTGCTCGTTGTAATATACATACGGCGAATACTGGAAAAACCAGTCGCTGTTGTTGATCGTTACCGGAATGATGCGGTGGTTCTGTCTCGCCGGATGATTGACGCGTCCGGCATATCCCTCGTTCTCCTTGCAGAGCTGGCATTTCGGATATGCGCTCTGTTTTGCGTTTTTCGCCGCTGCGATCGCTTTCGGATCCTTTTCCGGTTTGGACAGATTGATGGTAATGTCCAGCTTTCCAAACTCGGTATCCGTCGTCCATTTCTGATCCTTTTTGATCCTCTGTCTGCGGATATAGTTGCTGTCGCAGCTTAATTTATAAAAATAATCCGTTGCCGCCTGTGCGGAGGTTCCCTCATAAAGCTCCTGAAATTTCGCGCGGATCTCGCTCGGCCGCGCAACCAGACATCCCATGATCTTTGTATCGAACAGATCCTTATAAACGATGCTGTTTTCTTTCATAATGCCTTTCTCATAGGCATATTCCATCATTTCCTCCAGAATGCCCTCAAGCGCCGCTTCGGCGGATTCCTGCGTCATCGGCGGACGTTTTTCATACGCCGCAAACACCTCGTCCTCGATATCGTCCACCTCGAACAGCTCTAACAGGCGGTTCATGGTATATACCTGATCATCCGGCTCGATCAGTCCGGTAACCAGACCGTATTCGGTCAACTCTAAAATTCGCTCCTGAATCATGTCCCTCACTCCTTTTCATGCAAAACTGTCTGTTTTATGTCCGTCCTATGCCAGCTTGCGCGGACCGTCTCCGATCTCTACTACATAAAAGTCCGCCGCATAGCCGATCTTGTCTTTGTACGCCTTTCCAACCTCTTCGATAAAGGTATCGACCGCTTCATCTTTTACAATGCTGACCGTACATCCGCCGAAGCCTGCTCCGGTCATACGCGATCCGATTACCCCGTCTATCTTCCAAGCCTCCTCTACCAGCGTATCCAGTTCCACGCCGGTTACCTCGTAGTCGTCCCTCAGGGAAACATGAGATGCGTTCATCAGCTCGCCGAACAGTTTCACGTCGTTATTTTTAAGCGCTTCCACCGCTTTCATGGTTCTCTGGTTCTCATAAACCGCATGTTTGGCTCTCTTTACGCGGACTTCATCCTTGATCGCGGATTTGTACTGCTCGAACTGTTCTTCGGTCAGATCCCCGAGGGAATTGATCCCGACTACCTGCTGCAGCTCCGCCAGAGCCGTTTCGCACTCGCTTCTTCTCTCGTTGTACTTCGAATCGCCAAGACCGCGCTTTTTGTTGCTGCAGGAGATCACGATCTTCGCATTTTCCAATTTAATCGGAGCATAGGTATAGTCCAGCGTCGCGGTATCCAGAAAGATCGCGTGCCCCTGTTTTCCCATAGCGATCGCAAACTGATCCATGATGCCGCAGTTTACGCCGTTGAAATGGTTCTCGGAATACTGTCCGATCAGCGCCAGATCCTGATTGGTCACGTCAAAGCCGTACAGAGACTTTAAGATATATCCGGTCAGCACCTCTACCGAAGCGGAGGAGGATAAACCGGAGCCGTTCGGAATATTTCCAAACAACAAAAGGTCCATACCGCTGTCTACCTTCATTCCTTTCTCGCCAAACGCCCAGATCACGCCCTTCGGATAATTCGTCCAGTCGGCGTCCTTCTCCGGCTTCAGATCGTCAATGCTTGCTTCAAGGATCCCCAGCTCCTCAAAATTCATCGAATAGAAACGCAGCTTGTGATCTTCTCTTTTGCGCACCACGCCGTAGGTACCGATGGTCAGCGCGCATGGAAAAACGTGTCCCCCGTTATAATCCGTATGTTCGCCGATCATGTTGACACGTCCCGGCGCAAAATAAACGCCGATGTCCCCCTCGCCGCCAAATAATTCTTTGAACTTTGCCAATACATCCTGTTCCATCATTGTCCCTCTCCTTTTTCTTTGTTTTTGCATGTTTCATGCTGTATAATTCCATTATACTGTTAGATTTTCCCTTTTCAAGATGCGTTTTTAAAATTGCAACATAACAGGCGAATCATGCAACAAAATTACATAAATCAGAGACAGCCTCCGATATATTTTCCCCGCGCCTCTTCATTTTTTCCCGCCCCGTCCGATATAAAAGGTGTAGCAGTTTATCCGGCCGGTAAACGCGAAAATAAATAAAACAAGAAAACAGACCAGGGACGGTATCAGAAGGGGAAAACGGAATTTCTTTTTTTGTTATCGTTTTTTATTTCTTTTTGAAAGGATGCAGACAGAAATAACGGGTGTAGTTTTTTAAGGGGTGAACATATGATTATTCAGTCAGACAACATGCACATGCATACAAAAAGAAACTACCGGGAATCCCGCTCGGCGTTCTCCCGCAGCGAAACGCTTGGCGCCGCTTCTAATGCTTCCGGCGCCGACCATGCGAATCGTTTTCTCGACAGCCAAAGCTTTTTGTTCCTCGGCTCTAATATGAACGGAAATACCAAAGAGCAGACCTCCTCCCGCACCGAAACCTCCGAGGCTCCGGAGACGCTGGCGGATATGGTCAAAAGCTTTCAAACCACGCAAAGCGTGAAAAACAGCGTGATCCAGGAACGGCTTCAGGCAATCAGCCAGATTCGCGATCAGACGCTGAATTACCTGCTGGACATTCTTTTCGGAAAAACGCACAGCGCGCAGCGCGGCGGTTTTTCGACGGACTTTTTGACCGGCAGCGGAATGACCATGCAGACTACGCGGCAGTATTCCTACTTCAATTATTCCGAAAGCGAAATGACGACCTTTGACGCAGCCGGCACCGTAGTTACCGCAGACGGACGCCGGATCGATTTTAATATCGGTTTGGAAATGTCCCGCTCTTTTACGCAGACGGCGGGCTCCTATATTGATTTTACGCAGCCGGTACTGTGCGACCCGCTGGTAATCAATCTGGATTCCAATATTGCGACGGTTTCCGATCAGAAATTCCTCTTTGATCTGGACAATGACGGAACTATGGAGGAAGTTTCGCAGTTGAATTCCGGAAGCGGCTATCTTGCGCTTGACAAGAACGGCGACGGTCAGATCAACGACGGCTCCGAGCTGTTCGGCACGACAAGCGGCAACGGATTTGCCGACCTTGCCGCATACGATTCCGACGGCAACGGCTGGATCGACGAAGCGGACGCCATTTTTCGTCAATTAAAGATCTGGATCAAAGACGAAAACGGAAACGACAGACTTCTGGATCTAAAAGAAGCGGGCGTCGGCGCGCTCTATCTGGGCAGCTCCGATACGCAGTTTTCACTGAAAAACGCCGGCAACCAGACGGATGCCGTAATCCGCAGTACCGGAATGTTTTTGTATGAAGACGGCAGCGCCGGAACGCTCCAGCAGCTCGATCTGGCTACCTGAAAAAACAAAACGTGCAGGTTTCCTCTATGTTTGAAGCAAACCTGCACGTTTTTTTGTCTATCCTCGAAAATCAATACTCTGTCCCAGCATCCGCTCCTGCTCGCTCCAGATCTGATCGCTCATCCCCGCATAATTGATATCGTCGATCTTCTGCAGCAGATCTTCCAGCGTCGGCGCGGTTACCGTAACCTCCTCCTCCGCTCTTTTTTTCTCTTTGAGCTTTTGATCTCTTCGTTCCTCCGCAGCTTTTTTGGCATCCTTCTTTGCATCCGCTTTTTTGTCGGCGGCCGCCTTTTCCCGCTTGTCGGCGATCCTCTCGCGCTGCGCGGCGAGCGATTTGTCAATAACGGCAAAGAACGAGGCGTTTCCGCCGTCGTTGAACAAAATCCCATACCCTTTTACATTCGGCGAGGTTATTTGGCTCTTCATTACCTGCAATTTGGATGCGGACGAACTGATGATCCCTTCATACTGCTTGCGGTAATTTTCATCCGCCGCCATTTTTTCAATTTTCTCTTCATCGATTAAAACGACCATGCGGTTCGGGTTCGCATAGCTTCCTGCCTGCGCCTTTGCCAGCTCTTTCATATCGGAGCTGACCAGAACAAATTCCATATTGCCGTATTTGCGCTTCAGTTCTTCATAGTACTTTGCCGCCTCCTCGCTTAACTGCGGCTCCCCGACGGTTCTTCCGGAAACCTTCGACGGCTTCCCGTTTGGTGCTTCCTGCACAGTTGTAGCATTCTGCATGCTTTCTACCTGAATTGCTGCTGTACTCATATTTTTTCCTCCTTGAAAAATCATGAATTCCGTTTCTATTATGAATAAGTATCGGCATTCTTAGGGGCAATCTTAAGTTCGCATCCTTGCATTTCATGCCAAAAAAAGGACGGAATGTTACATCTTGCTCGTGCGCATCGTCTTTTGTTTGACCGGATGGTTTTTCGCATATTAAAAAACACCCCTATCAAACAAAAAAAGAGAGACCGGAAAGAATCCGGCCCCCTACTATACGGAGAAAGCTGATGACGGGAATTGAACCCGTGGCCCCTTCCTTACCAAGGAAGTGCTCTACCTCTGAGCCACATCAGCAAAAATATGATATAACCTCGTCAACTGCTTTATCATACTATATGGAATACCGATTGTCAATATCCCAATTGAAAAACTTGTGTGAAAAATCCGT
>CANQCX010000015.1 GCA_947591115.1 uncultured Lachnospiraceae bacterium
ACGTCCGTAAACGATCTGCAGGAACAGCTCTCTCATCGCGGTATTGATCGCGTCGCAGACCAGATCCGTATTCAGCGCTTCCAAGATTGTCTTGCCCTGAAGCACCTCTGCCGCCATAGCAGCCGAATGCGTCATGCCGGAGCAGCCGATCGTCTCTACCAAAGCCTCTACAATGACTCCTTCCTTAACATTGAGGGAAAGCTTGCAGGCTCCCTGCTGCGGCGCGCACCAGCCAACGCCATGCGTAAAACCTGAAATGTCCTCAATTTTTTTGGAATGAACCCACTTTCCTTCTTCCGGAATAGGAGCTGGTTCATGTTTTGCGCCCTTTGCAACCGGACACATGTTTTCAACTTCCTTCGTGTAAATCATTTTAAGACTCCTTTCACATAATTGCATTTAACATACTGGATATATTTTCGCATATTTTACGCCATAAGTCTAGTAGTTTAGTCCTATATTTTTCCAACAACCGCATCCTTGTCTTTAAAGATGGAATTGGCGGGTACTACGCCGCGGACTCTGGAAAGCGGATAAATATTGGTATTTCGGCCGATAACGGTTCCCGGATTTAATACCGAATTGCAGCCAACCTCCACCTCATCTCCGAGCATCGCCCCGAATTTCTTAAGTCCTGTTTCAATTTCTTCCTTTGTGTCGTAACAATCCTTGACCACCACAAGCGTTTTGTCCGATTTTACATTGGAGGTAATCGAACCGGCTCCCATATGGGACTTATACCCCAGAATGGAATCCCCGACATAATTATAGTGCGGAACCTGAACCGTATTAAATAAGATGACGTTTTTCAACTCGGTGGAATTGCCGACCACCGTTCCCTTTCCCACGATCACGCTGCCGCGGATAAAGGCGCAGTGGCGGATCTCGGCCTCCTCATCAATGATCAAAGGACCGTTTAAAGCTGCGGTCGGCGCGATCTTAGCGCTTTTTGCTACCCAGATGTCCTCTCCGCGCTGTTCAAAACGCTCCTGATCCAGCGTCGGCCCGAGCCTGCGGATAAAGCCGCTGATCCCCTCCAGCGCCTCCCAGGGATAGGTAAACGCCGCGAGATACTCTCCTGCAATGGTTTCCTTTAGATTGTACAGACGTACGATTTTTGCATTTTCCATATGTTCCTCCCTTTATTCAAAATCAAACTGAATCGCATCGTTTTCAAATTTCAGACAAGCGTCAAAGACGTTTCCGGATTTGGAGGTAAAACCGGTAATCTTTTGTCCGGTCTTTCCGGTCGTAAACAGCTCGGTCATGATTTCTTCCGACAGCGCTACCTTCGCAACCGTATGCCACACCCGAAAACCGCATTCGCATTCATACTGCCACTGTCCCCTTTTCATCCGTTTTCCGCATTTCGGACATGGGACGCTGGTTTCCACCGGTTTTGGCTTTCCCGGAAAATCAAACGTGATCTCCCCCTCGTCCGTCAGCTTGAGGGGCGCGTCAAATTTCATCCCCGTCTTGGCCACGAAGCCTTCAATGACGCCGGTCTTTTTTCGCGTCAGCAGCTCTTTGACCTGCGCCTCCGTCAGCTTCACGCTCGCGATCTTTCCAATGACAAAGCGGCAGGCGTCCTCCTGTCCTTTCCGGTAATTCGAACATCCATAGCCGAACGGCGTAACGACAATATCGCCTCCGCAGAGCGGGCACTTCACATCTTTTACTTTCTGCGGCTCTACATCGTGAAAATCAAATTTCAGTCCCGATACGTTTCCGTTCTCGTCCTTTGCGAGCGCAACCCGCGCGTCGAATTTCTTTCCGCTTTTGGCTTTAAACCCGCGGATCGTTCCGGTAATCCCTTTGCTTAAAAGCTCGCGCACCTGCGCCTCCGTCAGATTTTTTTCCGCCATTTTTCCAATGGAAAAACGGCAGGAATTTTCAGCGTCCGGCTGATAATTGGCGCAGCCGTAGCCAAACGGCGTTACGACGATCTGCCCTTTGCACAGCGGACATTTTACGTCTTTTATGATTTTGGCTTCCACATGTTCAAAATCAAACCGAACCGTATGCTTTTGATCTTCTCCCTCGCAAAGGATCAGGCAGGCGTCAAATTTTTTCCCGTTTTTGGACTTAAATCCCCGTATCGTATCGGTTTTCTTTTCGCTTAAAAGCTGCCGGACATGAGAGGCGCTTAAATTCCTGCCCGCAATCTGCCCGATGGAAAAACGGCAGCTTTTCGGATCGTCCGGCTGATAATTCACGCAGCCGTAGCCAAACGGCGTTTTCCGGATGGCTCCTCCGCAGTCCGGACACACCGCGTCCGGAAGGAGCTCCGGCTCTACGTCCGTAAAATCAAACTGTATGGACGTCCCCTGCTCTTCTTTTTTCAGACACAGACGGGCGTCAAACCGCTTTCCCGCTTTTGACAAAAAACCACGTATCGTATCGGTGCGCCCGTTTTCCGCCAGCAGCCGAACCTGTTCCTCCGTCAGCGATACGCCCGCGATCTCTCCGATAGAAAAATTACATCCTGATTTATCATTTTTATAATTCGCGCATCCATAGCCGAACGGAGTGGTCGTTAATTCTCCTCCGCACACCGGACAGCGAACCCCGATTTTTCTCCTTGCCGCAGAGCCTGATGCGTTTTTTCCTGCAAAGGCGCTGATCCGTCCCTCCAAAGCGCTTCGGATATCCTGTTCGATCATGGCAAGCGTTTCTTTGCGGATAAAGGCTTCCAGCTTTTGCCGGTATTCCAAAAAATCAACCGTTCCCTGCGTGATCCCTTCGAGTCCTTTTTCCCACGAAGCGGTCATTTTCGGATTCAAAAGCGCCGGAACCGTCATCTGCACCACTTCAAATACCATCTCGCCCAGACCGGTAGGACTTAGGATCTGCGTCTTTTTGTTCAGATTCAGATATCCGATCCGCACCAGCTTTTTGATGATTTCCGCACGCGTCGCAGAGGTTCCGATTCCGGAGCCTTTGATCTGCTCCCGCAATTCCTCCTCCTCGATCAACTGTCCGGCGTTTTCCATCGCAAGCACCATCGAACCGGAGGTATAACGTTTGGGCGGAGAGGTTTTCCCGTATTTGATCTCATATCCCTGAACCAAAATCTCATCGCCTTGTTTCAGGGTGTCCGCCAGCTTCAAAAGCACCTTTGGATCCATCGAAGACTGTCCGTCCTCTGAGCGGTTTTTTTGCGGAATGCCGGCAATTTCCAAATATCCCGCCGTTTTCAGCGCTTTTGCAGAGGCAAAAAAGCGCTCCGCCCCTACGCCAATGACCATGCGGACATTCTGATATTCCGCCGGCGGATAAAAGATGCTTAAAAAACGTCTTACGATCAGATCAAACACCTCGCGCTGCAGCGAATTCAAGGAGCGGTATTCCGTCATCTGCCCCGTCGGGATGATCGCGTAATGATCTGTAATTTTACTGTCGTCCGTATAAGGCGCTCCCGCGATTTTTTTGTATGATTTCTGCTGCAGAATGGCATCTGCAAACGCGGCAGCCGGTTCATAGCCTCTCAGACCGCCAATATTTTTTTGGATTTCTTTTGCGATTGCAGAAGAAAGGACACGCGCATCCGTTCTCGGATAAGTCGTCAATTTCTTTTCATAAAGCTCCTGCGCGGCCTGCAGCGTTTCGTCCGGACTGATCTTAAACCGCTTCGCGCATTCCGCCTGAAGCTCCGCCAGATTAAACAGAAGCGGCGCGCGTTTTTTCGTCTGGCTCTTTTCTATGGATAAAACGACTGCCTTCTGTCCGGAAAGCTGCCCGATCAGCGCCTCGGCATCCTTTTCCTCTTTAAAACCGTTCTCTTTGTATAACAGCGGCGACGCAAAATAGCCGGAGCCTTCGACCGCCTTCCATTCGCCCTCGATACCGGAATCGGTAAAATTTCCAACCACGCGGTAAAACGGCGTTTCCTGAAACGAGCGGATCTCACGCTCCCGATCCACCACCATTCCAAGCACGCACGTCATGACGCGCCCGACCGCGATCGCCGTATACGATTTTGTGCCCGCCGTCCGGTTCAGCAGTCCGCCGTAGCGGATGGACATCACGCGCGAAAAGTTAATGCCCATCGCATAGTCTTCAATCGTCCGCATAATGCCGGAATTTCCGAGATTCCGATATTCGGACATCGGTTTTGCTTCACGTATTCCGCGCAGGATCTCCTCCTCGGTCTGAGAATCGATCCAGACACGCAGCTCCTCCATGCCTTGCCGCACGCCGCCAAAACTGCGGATGTTTTCTTCAATGGTCTGCCCTTCTTTTCCGGCGTCCCCCGCCCAGTACACGCGGTCAATGTCTTTACGGTACAGCATTTTATGTACGATCCCGTATTGCTTTTTTACCTCCGGTATCACATCGTACTTGTACTCTTTGGGAAGAAACGGGAGATCCTCCAGCCGCCATTTCCCATATCGCTCATCGTACGCCTCCGGATAGACCAGTCCCACCAGATGACCGACGCACCATGTGATCACATATTCCTGATTTTCTATATATCCGTCCTGCCGCCCGCCGACATGCAAAACATTGGCAAATTCCCGCGCCACAGACGGTTTTTCCGTAATGATCAGTGACTTTCCCATAGATTTCTTATAATTCCTTCATATCGATCAAAATAAAACGCGGATCCCGTCTGGTCAGCTCTACCAGCTCCGGTTCAAACGCGGTCGCGGAAAACAGATAATAATGCTCCGAAGAGATCCGCGCCTGCAGCATCGCCTCCGCCATTTCCTCGCACATATCCACCGTCAGCATCGGTTTGTCCCAGTTGCAGATTCCGATCAGGTTCTCCCTTGCGCTGCTCTGCGCGATAATGTCAATATTTCCGGTCTTTCCAACCCATGTTCCCATTTTATGGACTTCAAACGGCAGCCGCTCCATCTGATTCAACAGGGAAAGGTATTCCATGCAGACATTCCGGAAATACCGGCCAAGATATGCATTGAGTTCTCCGGCAATGTGGCGGTCATAAAATTCCGACGGCGTTAAAAGGTACAGATCGGACATATTCGGGTATACAAACTTAAACCAAAAATTAATAAAGGTATGTTTAATCTGATATACGCCCTTCTTTGCGTTTTCCCAGCCTCCGGTTTCAAAGGAAACCAGCTTTTCCACAATGTCAAAATGGCTCAAATTTTTCATATAGACGCTGATCTTCGCTCTGGAAAAACCGGTCGTCTGAAACAGATCATTCAGCTTCTGGTGCCCCTGCGCAATGGCGGACAAAATGGTATTGTACACCGAAAGCTCGCGCAGCTCCGAGGCGATCTCCGCCTCCGCCGCTCCAAACAGCTTTCCGTCCGCAGACAAAACCAGACGGCAGATATTTTCTTTGAAATCCTTTGTCCGATCCCAATGCTCCATATATCCGGGCACGCCGCCCAGCACCCCGTAAATCCGGATGCATTCGCCGACCGGATATTCCGGAAAGGAACGGACAAATTCCAAAAAATTGCGGTCTTCGATCTTTACAAAGGCGTCGATCCTCCGCGCATCCTCGCCGAACATTTCCTCCGCCTCATACCCCGCCCAAACACAGGAGGAGGAGGTCAAAACAATCAGCACCGGTCCCGGATAAAGACGCTTCGTCCGCAGCTTAACAATGCTTTTTAGAAGCTCCGGATCTTTTTTTAACGCATACTGCGCTTCATCGAGGATCACAACCAATTTGCTCGGATCGCCGCTTTTGATCCGGTTAAAATATTCGTCGTAGGTATGCTTTTGCAGCCGGACGTCAAAACGACGCGCGATCTCGTCTCCCATCATCCGTTTCTGTTCTTCGGCGGATGCCTGACGGCAGCGGTAATAAAAGAACTTTTTCCCTTCCGTAAATTTCTTTAGGAACTGCTCTTTTTTGGATTCTTTTTTTCCATAAAAAATGACCAGTTGGTTTCCGGTCTTTGCATAAAGTTCTTCCAGTGTTTTGATATCCGTACTTTTTACCGCCATAGCGCCGTCCTCCTATCCCAAGCCGACCAAAATTATATCATTTTTTAATTTTAGTACAAATACATGGTCATGTCAAATCTTATCTTGGACGGCATTTTGACAGCATTTTGACAGAAAAGAAAAGAGATTACCGTCTGCGTAATCTCTTTTGGTACTGCTCTGTTATCCGCCGCCTATAGAGGCGAAACGCTTTCTTACCCGATATATCCCTGCGCTTTCAGCAGCTCCGCACACAAGATGGCTCCTCCGGCAGCGCCTCGGATCGTGTTGTGGGAAAGACCGACAAATTTCCAGTCATAAACGGTGTCCTCGCGGAGGCGTCCGACCGATATGCCCATTCCGTTCTCATATCCTGCATCCAGCGAAACCTGCGGACGGTTGTCGTCCTCCAGATACTGGATAAACTGCTTCGGCGCGCTCGGCAGCTTTAATTCCTGCGGAAGTCCTTTAAAGTTTCTTAATGCGTCGATCAACTGCTCCTTAGTCGGTTTTTTCCGGAATTTGACAAATACGGCAGCCGTATGCCCGTTCAGTACCGGAACACGAATGCACTGACAGGTAATGACCATCGACTCGCTTGGAACGATCGCTTTCTTTTCGTCGTCCACATATCCCCAGATGCGAAGCGGCTCTTTTTCGGATTTTTCTTCCTCGCCGCCGATGTACGGAATAATATTTCCTACCATCTCCGGCCAGTCCGCAAAGGTCTTTCCGGCTCCGGAAATCGCCTGATAGGTCGTTGCCACGACCTCATACGGCTCAAACTCCTTCCACGCGGTCAAAACTGGCGCATAGGACTGGATCGAGCAATTCGGCTTTACCGCAACAAAGCCGCGCGTTGTGCCCAGACGCTCTTTCTGATAACGGATTACCTCCATATGCTCCGGATTGATCTCCGGAACGACCATCGGAACATCCTTTGTCCAGCGGTGCGCGCTGTTATTGGAAACTACAGGCGTTTCCGTCTTTGCATAGTCCTCTTCGATTTTTTTGATCTCCTCTTTGGTCATGTCTACGGCGGAAAAAACAAAATCCACTTCGGAAGCGACTTTTGATACCTCGTTTACGTTCATGACCACCAGCTTCTTTACCGCTTCCGGCATCGGAGTGTCCATTTTCCAGCGTCCGCCGACCGCTTCCTCATACGTCTTTCCCGCGCTTCTCGGACTTGCCGCGATCGTTGTTACCTCAAACCAAGGATGGTTCTCCAATAAAGAAATAAACCTCTGGCCTACCATACCGGTACCGCCAAGAATTCCGACCTTTAACTTTTCGCTCATTCTAAAATCTCCTCTTCTCACCGCCGTCTGCGTTTCTTCTTTCGATATTACTGGATGTCATGCAAAAAAACAAGAAAAAAATCGTTATAATTTCCAAAATTATTTCTTCAAATACTGTCATTTTGCACAATGCGGCTCGTTTTCCAAAGCTTCCAGCCACGCCTCCTCCTGCGCGATCACAGCCTCCATCGCCTGTTTGGAAGGTGCGCCGACCGTACGTCGGGCATCGACGCAGGTTTCCATAGAAACCGCATCGTATACATCTTTTTCAAAGATCGGACTGACAGCCTGAAGCTCATCTAACGACAGCTCGTCGATCGCCGCGCCTTTTTCCAGACAATAGAGAACCAGCCGCCCGACGATCCCATGTGCATCCCGAAACGGAACTCCATGATTGACCAGATAATCCGCCGCATCGGTTGCGTTGGTAAAACCGTTCTTCGCGCTTTTTTTCATTACATCCTTGCAGAAATGCATGGTATCCAGCATTCCCGTAAACAGCGCCAGACATCCCTTTACCGTATCAAACGCATCAAAAGACCATTCTTTATCCTCCTGCATATCCTTATTGTAGGCAAGCGGCAGTCCCTTCATAGTCGTCAGCAGCGCCATCAGCGCGCCGTATACGCGTCCGGTTTTTCCGCGGACCAGCTCCGCAATATCCGGATTTTTCTTCTGCGGCATGATACTGCTTCCGGTGCTGTACGCATCATCAAGTTCGACAAACCGGTATTCGTTGGAATTCCAGATGATAATCTCCTCGCTAAAACGGCTCAAATGCATCATAATGACGGACAGGGCGGATAAAAACTCAATCAGATAATCCCGATCCGAAACGCCGTCCATGCTGTTGAGCGTCGGACCGTAAAATCCCATCAGCTCCGCCGTATACTCCCGATCCAGCGGATAGGTCGTTCCTGCCAATGCGCCGGAACCCAGCGGACAGTAATTCATCCGCTCATAAATATCGCAAAGACGGGAATCGTCGCGCTTAAACATTTCAAAATAAGCGCCCATATGATGCGCCAGCGTAATCGGCTGCGCCTTCTGCAGATGCGTAAATCCCGGCATGATCGTCTCGGTATTTTCCTTCATGATCCGCAGCAGAACCTTTAACAGCTCGCGCAGCAGCTCCCTTGTCTTTAATACCTCCAGTCTGGTATACAAACGCATGTCCAGCGCAACCTGATCATTTCTGCTGCGCCCCGTATGCAGCTTTTTGCCGGTATCTCCCAGCCGCTCAATCAGGTTCGCCTCGACAAAGCTGTGGATATCTTCGTATTCATCGGTAATCGGAAGCCGTCCCGCCTCCACATCCTCTTTAATCCCCTTGAGGCAGGATACAATTTCCCGCTGCTCTTCCTGCGTTAAAATCCCCTGCTTTCCAAGCATGGTCACATGCGCAATGCTTCCCTCGATATCCTGTTTATAAAATCTCCGGTCAAAAGAAATCGACGCATTAAACTGATAGACCAGATGATCCGTTTCTTTGGTAAAGCGTCCTCCCCATAACTGTGCCATAACTATTCTTCACTCCTTTTCTGTCATTGCTGTATCGCCGCCCGCTCCCGAAGGGAAAATACGCAGCCGCAGTAATTCTGGCGGTACATCCCATATTCCCGCGAAAGCTCCGTCGAGCGTTTGTAACCGTCCTTTTTCTTAAAATCCGAAAAAAGATAACGGACGTTGTATTTTTCTCCCAGCTCTGCGCCCAGCTCATTTAATTTCTGCGCATCCTTCAACGGACTGATCGTCAGCGTGGTCGTAAAAAAATCAAATCCATGCGCTTTTGCATAAGCCGCCGTTTCCTCCAGCCTCAGCCGGTAACAGGCAAAGCAGCGTTTACCGCCTTCCGGCAGCGTCTCCATTCCGCGGACGGTTTCGTAAAAACGCGCGCAGTCGTACGCTCCCTCCACAAAGGAAACCGGATGTTTTACCGGAAACTCTTGAATAAACCGCTCCTGCTCCCCCGCCCGAAGCACATATTCCTCCGGCGGATAAATATTGGGATTATAATAAAATACCGTCACAGAAAAAAATTCGGACAAGCACTGAATACAGTAGGAGCTGCAGGGGCCGCAGCAGCTATGCAGCAGCAGACGCGGCACGTTTTCTCCTTTTGCATACTGCCGGATTTGTTCTTCCATCACACGCTGATAATTGATACGGTTCATGATTCCCTCTTTTTTTGTTTCCCGTCCGCCTGCACCAAAGGCGCGGGAGCTTTGTAAGAGAAAAAGAAGGCGCCCGGCACATTTCGCGGCCCTTCTTCTCCCAAATACGCTGTTTTATTCTTCCTGACCGCCAAACATCTGGCGGAAAATCTCTTTTCCGGTTTCGGTGCGGAAAAGCTTCTGATAAACCTTCTGCCTGCTTTGCGCGCTCTCGTTCTCCTCATAGAGATTGACAAGGAAATCCGCCTCGATCAGGATCTGATAATCCAGTCCGTCAATATTGTCATACGTATGATGATGTCCGATCAGAAAGCAGATCCGGTCTATCATATAATTCTCAAAACCCAGTTCCGATAAGATCTGCTGCGCAACGATCGGACCCTCCTGCTCCTGAAGCTTTCCGTCGCAGCGTCCGTATTTTTCTTCCGCCGGACGGACCCCGATATCATGCGTATAGGCGGCGGCTTCCAGAATAAAAAGCGAAGCCTCGTCCAGTTCTTCGCCCATCCCGATGATCCGCGCAAAACTATGTACCTTCAGAAAATGCTGGATGCGCTTGGGATCGCCGGAATCAAAAACGATCATCCTCCGGCACAAATCCTCCAGTTGGTTCTGACTGTAACTATCACTGTCCATTGATTATTCCTCTCCTGACAACATATATTTCAACGTAACCGTAGCCGCAGCATAGACGACCGCGCATAAAATTACCAGCGCCGGCTGTCCGAGCAGAATCCCTGCGATGATCTGCGCAAGTACAAGCACGCCATGCAGCCATAATTCGACATGATGAAGCAGCACCGCCAGCGCGCCTTCGATCATGACCAGAACGCAGACCGGAACGATCGGTTCGCGTAAGAGACAGATGCACAGGATCATAACCAGCGCCGCTACCGCGCAAAATCCCGCTATCGCGACCAGCAACTGATTTTTTTTGATTTTTTCCAGCCATTCTTGATTCATAATTCTGTTCCTCTTCCTGCTCCTCATTGATACTGAAGCAATTATAACAATTTATCCGCAAAAGGACAACCGTTAATCGAAAAAAAGAGCTAAAACCCCTGTTCCCACCGCAAAATGCGCGATAACCAGAGATCCCAACTCTCCCAAAAGCCAATAAGGGGATTCGAACCCCTGACCTACGCATTACGAGTGCGTCGCTCTACCGACTGAGCCATATTGGCCTGCTTCCAAAAGCAAGACTTATGATAACAAATTCCAACCGGAAAATCAATACCTTTTTTTAATTTTTCCATGACATAAAAAATTCTTGACATTTTGTCAATATTTGTATACAGTGTTCCTGTTATGAGTTTATTTATGATAAACAAAAAATCAATTATAACTCGGGGGTATTTTTTGTGGATATCGGAAATCGCATGAAGGAACTCCGCGTTCAATACGGTCTGACACAGCAGGAGCTGGCAGACCGCGCGGAGCTGACAAAGGGATTCATTTCCCAGTTGGAGAGAAACCAGAATTCTCCTTCCATCGGGACTTTACTGGACATCATCCAATGTCTGGGAACGACGCCGGCGGAATTTTTTGCCGATGAATCTCCGGAGCAGATCGTATTTAAAAAAGAAGACTATTTTGAAAAAAAGGACGAAGAAAAAAAGCATATTTTCGAATGGCTTGTGCCAAACGCGCAGAAAAACGCTATGGAGCCGGCGCGGCTGACGCTAAAACCCAATGGCTCCTCCGAGGTCTATCTGCCGCATGAGGGCGAGGAATTCGGCTATATCCTCAAAGGAACCGTCCGTATCAATTACGGCGGAAGGATCCAGACCGTACATGAGGGCGAATCTTTTTATTTTAAAGGCGGGAAACGTCATTTTCTGGAAAATGCAGCCGCAAAGGACGCTGTATTGATCTGGATTACTACTCCGCCCAGCTTCTAATATTTTATCTTTTGGAAAGGTATATGACTATGAAAAAAAATCTGATCGATTTTATTGATATTTCAAAATCCTACGATGGAAATCTGGTATTGGATGAATTCAACCTCTATGTACGGGAAAATGAATTCGTAACCCTCTTAGGACCGTCCGGCTGCGGAAAAACAACCACCCTGCGGCTTCTGGGCGGCTTTGAAACGCCGGACACCGGAAAGATCCTGTTTGATTCCGTAGATATCACAAACCTTCCTGCCAACGAGCGGAAGCTCAATACGGTCTTTCAGAAATATTCTCTTTTTCCGCATATGTCGATTGCCGAGAATATTGCCTTTGGACTCAAGATCAGTAAAAAGAGCAAGCAATATATCGAGGATAAGATCAAATACGCATTAAAGCTGGTCAATCTGGACGGCTTTGAACACCGCTCGGTCGATTCTTTAAGCGGCGGCCAGCAGCAGCGTATCGCCATTGCGCGCGCGATCGTCAACGAGCCGAAGGTGCTGCTTTTGGATGAGCCTCTGGGCGCGCTGGATCTTAAGCTGCGCCAGAACATGCAGTATGAGCTGATGCGTTTAAAAGAAGAATTGGGGATTACGTTTCTTTATGTTACGCACGATCAGGAGGAAGCGCTTACCATGTCCGATACCATTGTCGTCATGAATCAGGGCTATATCCAGCAGATCGGCACTCCGGAAATGATCTACAACGAACCGGAAAACGCTTTCGTAGCTGATTTTATCGGGCACAGTAATATTATTGACGGTACGATGATTGAAGACAAACTGGTTGAGATCCTCGGCGTAAAAATGGCATGCGTAGACGAAGGATTTGGAAAAATGACTCCGGTTGACGTCGTTATACGTCCGGAGGATGTAGAGCTGGTCAAACCGGAGGACGGTTATCTGACGGGCGAAGTAACCTCTTTGATCTTTAAGGGCGTCCACTATGAGCTGGATGTCATGGCAAACGGCTATGAGTGGCTGGTACATACTACCCAATACGTACCGGTCGGCACACAGGTCGGAATACGCGTGATCCCTTTTAACATTCAGATCATGCACAAACCGGAATCTTCCGATGAAAAGGCGGTGGAAATCGATGAATAAATGGAAACGGCAGCTTCTTGCCGGCCCTTATTTGATCTGGATCGCCGGATTTATCCTGCTGCCTCTTATAATGATCGTATATTATGCCTTTACGAATGCGGACGGAGGCTTTACTCTGGAATATCTGGCGGAAATCGCAAACGAAAACAACCGGAAAGCGCTTTTGCTTTCGGTTGAGCTGGGCGTTGTCTGCACCGTCGTCTGTCTGGTGCTTTCCTACCCGCTTGCCATGATCTTAAACGGGTTGAACATCAAAAACCAGAGTTTTATTGTATTTGTCTTCATGCTTCCGATGTGGATGAATTTTATGCTGCGCATTCTGGCGTGGAAACTGCTGCTGTCCAAAAACGGCGTCATCAATACCGCTCTGTCTTTTTTCGGTCTTCCGGGAATCCAGATCCTGAACACGCCCGCCGCCGTAGTATTCGGAATGGTATATGATTTTCTTCCGTTTATGCTTCTGCCGATTTACAATTCCATGGCAAGGATCCGGAAGGACTGGCTGGAGGCGGCCAAAGATCTGGGAGCGAACAATCTTGTGATCTTCTTCCGCATCATTGTTCCCCTAACCGTTTCCGGAATCATAAGCGGCGTCGTCATGGTGTTTGTTCCGTCGCTGACCTCCTTTGCCATTTCACAGGTACTTGGCGGAGGCAAGGTGCTTTTGATTGGAAATATCATCGAACAGGACTTTATGCAGGGAATGCAGTGGAACGCGGGCAGCGGTCTTTCTTTTGTGCTGATGATCTTTGTACTGATCAGCATGGCGCTGATGAATTCTTTTGACAAAGAAGGGGAGGGAACTGCAATATGGTAAAAAAATGTGCTTCCAGACTCTACATGGCGCTGATCTTTGCTTTTTTATATCTTCCGATCGTAGTGCTGATCATCCTCTCCTTTAACCGCTCCAATACGCGCGTGAACTGGAAAGGATTTACGCTGGACTGGTATGTGCGCTGCTTCCAGAATGAGAATATCATGTCGGCGTTTGCCACGACGCTGGAGATTACGTTTATCGCCGCCATACTTGCAACGATCATCGGTACGCTTGCCGCGCTTGGAATCAGCGCCATGAAAAAACGCGGAAAAACCATTTTTCTGGGCGCGACCAATATTCCGCTCTTAAATGCCGATATTGTAACGGGAATTTCCATGATGCTTCTATTCGTCCGTTTTACCCATCTGGGATTTGTGACGGTACTGATCGCACATGTGACTTTTAACATCCCGTATGTGATTTTAAACATCCTGCCGAAATTAAAACAGGCGAACCGCTGCACCTATGAGGCTGCGCTGGATCTGGGCGCCAGTCCGCTCTACGCTTTTTACAAGGTCACATGGCCGGAAATCCGTCCGGGCGTCTTTTCCGGATTTCTGATGGCGGTTACCATGTCGCTGGATGATTTCAGCATTACCTATTTTACGAAGGGCGCAGGGATCAATACGCTCTCTACCATGCTGTACACAGAACTTCGCAAGGGGATCAAACCGGAGCTTTATGCGCTTTCCACGATTTTATTCTTTACGGTGCTGCTGCTTTTGATCGCCGCGAACTTAAATCCGGATAAAATTACCGCTCCCGTTTCCAAGCGCACCGTCTACCTAAAACGCGCCGCCTGTACCGCTATTCTAGCGTCGCTTGTGCTTGGTTCGCTTGCCATTTTTGCAGACGGCTCCCGTTTTTCTTCCGACGGGCCTTCGATTACCGTATTAAATTACGGAAAATATCTTGATGAAGACGCGCTTCGGGAGTTTGAGGAGGAAAGCGGGATCAAGGTCAACTATGAAGAATATGAGGATCCGGAGGAAATGTACACGAAGTACAAGGCCGGCTCGATCGATTACGATGTTATCTGCACTTCGGATTACATCATAGAAAAACTGATTCAGGAAGATGAAGTTCTGGAAATCTCATACGATGACATGCCGAATTATCAAAATCTCAATCCGGACATCATTGACATGACGGCTTCCTTTGATCCAAAGCACCGGTATACCGTCCCTTATTTTTACGGAACGCTCGGGATCCTTTATAATACAGAGCTTGTCCGTCCGGAGGATGTGGAAAGCTGGGATTGCCTGTGGAACGGAAGCTATGCAGACGATATGATCATGATCGGCTCCGTCCGCGACGCGTTTGCCCCTGCGCTGATCACGCTTGGCTATTCGCTCAACGATACCGACGAAACGCATCTGCGTGAGGCGCTGGATATTTTAAAAGCGCAAAGCGCACAGGTTTCGGCTTATTATGTGGATGAAACCTGCGATGAAATGATCGCGGAAAATGCGGCGATCGCGGTCTGCTATTCCGGAGAGGCGGGAGAAGCAATGGCGGAAAACGACCACTTGGCGTACTCCGTCCCGAAAGAGGGTTCCAACCTTTGGATTGATTCTTGGTTTATTCCAAAAACCTGCCAAAATCAAGAGGGCGCGCAAAAATTTTTGGACTTCCTCTGCCGCGACGATATTTCCATGGCCAATTTTGAGTATGTCTATTATGCCTCGCCGAACCTTTCCGTCGCGGAAAATCAGGATGCGGAGTTAAAAGAAAACGAGGCGGTCAATCCGTCCGAGGAGGTACTCCGGCGCTGTGAAGTCTACCGCGCGTTAAACGACGAAAAAACAGTGCTTTACAATTCGCTCTGGCAGGAATTGATCGGACATTCGTCCTGACAAAATTTTGGCTGACAAAATTTTTAAAAAAAGAATTGCAAAATCACACAATTCATGATAAAGTAAATCCACGATGACCGATTGGATTCATCGTGGATTCTTTTATCCCCTTATCTGCACGTTTCGTGCCGAAATCCCTATGTTTTATGATTTCTTTCTGAAAGCAAAGAAAGGAAAACCATGAATTATCAGGAATTTTTAAACGACGTTCAAACGCAGCTTTCGTTCCGTCTTGGCAGCAGCGCCAGTCTGAAGCTTCAGACGATCCTCAAAAACAACGGAACGCACCATGACGGACTGATCATCAGCCGTCCCGGAGTCAATATCTCTCCTACCATTTACCTTACGCCATATTACCACCGCTATCTGGACGGCGTTAATATGGAAGATATTTATACGGATATTCTGACTACCTACCAGCGTCATCTCCCGCAGACGGATTTTGACATTACCAGCTTTACGGATTACCGCAAAGCAGCAGGCAGGATTGTCATGCGTCTTGTCAATTATGAGAAAAATCAGCAGTTACTGAAAGAAGTTCCCCATTTCCGCTATCTGGATTTTGCCATCATCTTTTATTGTCTGCTTCATACTGATGAACAAAATCAAGCCAATATTCTGATTTACCATAAGCATCTTCATTTCTGGAATATCGACACAGATACCCTTTATCAGGCTGCCTGCATCAACACGCCGCTCCTGCTCCCTTACCATATGGAAAACATACGGGAGATCATTCAAAAACTTCCCGCGGAGGAATCGGGCGAACCGGAATTTCCGTCTCTCCCCATGTATGTCCTTTCCAATCATACCAACCTCTACGGAGCCTCCGTAATCCTGTATGACGGACTGCTGCAGCAGATCAGCGAGCATTTCGGGAAGGACCTGATCCTTCTTCCCAGCAGCATTCACGAAGTTCTGATCCTTCCGGCTGACGGCGTAGAAGATTTTTCTCCTTATCAGGCGATCGTAAGGGACGTCAACGAAACCCAGTTATCCGACGATGAGATCTTATCGGACCATGTGTACTATTTTTCTAAGGCGGACGGCATCTTAACCTTACAAAAATAGCGGACTGCCGGCTTTACTCCCCGCAGAGCATGTCGTAAATTTCTTCGTATTTTTCCGCTGAGGTCTCCCATGAAAAATCCTGCTTCATCGCGCGGACAACCATATCGTTCCAGTCCTTGCGGTCGCAGCGGTAGATTTTCTGCGCATACCGGATAGCAAACAGCATCTCATGCGCATTATAATTGCAGAAGGAAAATCCGGTTCCGGTATGTTCGTATTCATTATAGGCTTCGACCGTATCCTTCAGGCCTCCCGTTTCTCTTACGATCGGAATGGTTCCGTACCGCATTGCCATCATCTGGCTCAGTCCGCATGGTTCAAACAGCGACGGCATCAAAAAGGCGTCGCACGCCGCATAAATCTGATGGGCGCGTTCTTCGGAATATCCAATGTAGATGCTGAGTTTATCCGGAAAACATCCATGGAAATATTCAAACATTTCCTCAAAACGGTACTCTCCCGCGCCCAGTACCACAAACTGTACTTCCATCGTAGACAGGATTTCCTGCATCATATAGGCAACCAGATCAAATCCCTTCTGGTCGGTCAGACGGGACACAATGCCGATCAAAAAGGCATCCTTGTCTACCGGAAGTCCTGTTTTTTTCTGAAGCGCGGTTTTATTGGCTTTCTTTCCTTCGACGACGCTTTTTACGGAAAAATTCGTATCAATAAACGGATCCGTCATCGGATTGTATTCGTCGTAGTCCAGTCCGTTTACGATCCCGAGCAGCGATTCCCGACGGGCATACATAAGACCGCCAAGTCCTTCGCCGCCTTCCTGCGTTGTAATGTCATATGCATAGGTCGGACTTACGGTTGTGATAAAATCCGCATAGACGCAGCCGCCCTTTAAATAATTGGCCTCTCCATAGGATTCCAGTTCATTGGCATTAAATATCTGCTCCGGAAGTCCGGTAATATCCATGACCTCACGAATCCGCCAGCGTCCCTGAAATTTCATGTTGTGGATCGTATAAACGGTCTTCATGCCCGCATAATACGGATCGCCGCCAAAACTGGTACGTAAGAATACCGGTACAAGTCCTGTCTGCCAATCGTGGCAGTGCAAGATGTTCGGCGCGAAATCAATATACGGAAGCGCCGTCAGCACCGCTTTGGAAAAAAACGCAAATTTTTCTACATCTTCATAAATCTGATTGTAAGGCGAAGGCCCCGCGAAATAAAATTCATTGTCAATAAAATAATAATGAATCCCCCGATACTCCGCCTCAAAAATGCCTGCGTACTGCTCACGCCAATTCAGCTTCACATAAAAATGGCAGATAAAATGCAGCTGGGACTCCAGTGACTTCTCCATACATGCGTATTTTGGAAGTATTACCCGAACATCGTACAGTTCTTTTTCAAAGTAACGCGGCAGGGAACCTGCAACATCGGCAAGTCCTCCCGTTTTCATATAGGGAACCGCTTCCGAAGATACAAATAAAATCCGTTTCATATTCCTCCTCCTATACTACCCCAATCAATAATTTCTGAATATATTATACCATTTCATGAAATTTTTGACAATATAGGAAAAGAAAAGGGATAAATCTGCTTTCAGCACTTTTTGAGGTTTGGCAGTTAGTTTTAAAAAACGAGGCTGTGTACTAATTATTTAGTGCGCAGCCTCTTCCCACAACTGCCGGTTATCGGAAAAATCGATATATTCCGATATTGTTTTCATAAAGTCTTCACGATGGGGATACAT
>CANQCX010000016.1 GCA_947591115.1 uncultured Lachnospiraceae bacterium
TCTTCCCGATTTTCCGCAAACGTCCCGTCCTTTAGCACCTCTGCGTACTGGTACGGGGTGTTCATATCAAATAAAAACACGCCGCCCGGATCCAGATAATTATTGACCAGCCGAAAAACTTGAAGCAGCTCCTCTTCGGCCAAAAGATAATTCATACTGTCGCATGCGCTGTAAATAGCGCGGACTGTTCCGTATAATTCAAATTCCCGCATGTCCTGAAAAAGATACAGGATCTCTTTGCGCGCGCCGCCGGCTGCCATGTCCTCCTGCTCCCTGGCGATTCCGAGCATCTCGATCGAATGATCCAGTCCGATCATATCATACCCAAAAGCCGCCAGCTCCCGCGTCAGCTTTCCGGTTCCGCATCCCAGCTCCAGCAGAATTCCGTCGCGGATGCCGTATGAAGTTAAGATTTCCTTTATCCGCTCTCCCCACTCCTTGTAGGGGACATTATCCATGAACAGGTCGTACACCTGTGCAAAGCATGAATACGCTTCCATCGCGTCCCTCCGTTTTTTCATCTATACTAACAACTTTTTATCGGAAAAGCAAGGTTGATTATTCACAGGGAAACCTTTATACTTGACTTGTAACGAATTTTGGAAAGGGATGCGAAATGACGGATCATTTTGAACACTACATTACCAGAAATATCAAAGCGTTTTATCAGAAAAGGCTTCTTCCCCCAATCTTATATTTGATACTTTCCGCTGTTCTCTGGCTTTTGTTCCCTCTCTCCGATATGCTTTGGCCGAAAGCGCTGCCAAAAGACGCGACGATCGACGAGGCCTATGAGAACGGGTTCAGCTATGTGCGCGCCTCTTTCCGCGATCTGACTTTTACCGGATATACGAGCGGCTCCTCCCGCCATACCAACGGCTACTACTATTACGGCATGTGGAACGGGCAGTGCATCATCGTCCTGCTGTCTCCCTCCACCTGTGAGGAGGGACTTCCGGAAATCGACTCGATTACCGTCCGCGGCAGAATCTTAGAGGGGAAAAATACCTATCCCCAACTGTTGGAGCGTCTTGCCGAGGATTTGGACTGGACGGCCGAGGGCATCCAAAAGCAGATGTCCGGCTGCTATTTCAGCGAGCCGGATTTTCATCCGACTCTGACGTTTTTCATGTTCGCGCTGTATTTCGGCTTTATCGCCTACTCGCTGCTTTGTCTGCTTTTATATATCGCCTATATCCGTTTTCCGGCGCTTTCCCCGCCATGCCAGAACCTGATCGTTTTCGGCAATCCGAAAAAGCTTTTGGATGAAGCGGAGGAGGAGCTTGCTACGCTGCCGCAGCTTGCTACGGAGGACATGTTTATCACAGAGCATTATTTTATTATGACCTCGCCGTACGGCAACGCTATTGTGCCGATTCAGGAAATCCTGTGGATCTATAAGCACTCAACCCTGCAGAAATTCCTGTGGTATCATTTTAGTATTTCCTATACCATGCACATTACGGCGAATAAACACCTTTACATCCACTGCCCGAAAAACATCAAATCCGATATCGACGGTATTATGGATTACCTTGCGGAGGCCAACCACAACATTCTGGTCGGCTTTTCCGAGGAAAACCGCCTGAAGGTGCAGGAGGTGCTCGGAAAACCGTTTCATATTGAAAAGCTTTATGCGTTTTTGCGAAGGAAAATATAACAGAAAAACAATACCGGAAGCAGCAGGGACGGAAGCAGATTGAGCGTTTTGCAATCCTTGATCTTTAAGATTCCCAGTCCCGAGGACGCGATCAGGACGCCTCCTACGATGGACAGCTCCGTAATCAGGTCGTTTAACAGATCTCCGGTAAAAAACGCCGTACAGACAAAACGCGCCAGCAAATAAAACATGCCCTGCCAGCAGAACAAAATCGGCGCGGCAAGAAGCATCCCGATCCCATAGGTGGATGCCAGCACCGTTGACGTGACCAGATCCAGCGTCGCATTGGTAAACAGATAGGTATTGTCCCCGTACAGCGCGCTCATAACCGGTCCCAGAATCGAAAGGGTTCCGATGCAGTAAAGCAGCACTCCGGTTGCCAGTCCCTCTCCCAGCTTTCCGTTGGAAAAACGCGCGGTCAGCCGCTGGAATTTTCCGTCCAGATCCAGAAACGTTCCCGCCACGCCGCCGATGGCAAGGCTTGCGATAAACAAGACCGGATAACGGCTGTCCGGCATATGGCTGACGACTGCGTTGATTCCCAGCGCTGTGGCAGCCAGTCCCATTGCCGTAAACAGTACATTCTGATATTTTTCTTTGATTCCTTTCTTTACCAGACTGCCGATCAGCGAACCGATGCAGATGGTACAGGTATTTACGATCGTTCCCAGCATACGGCCCCCGTTACAGCATTACCATATAAACGGTAGCAATGGATAGAAAAATCTGAATAATTGCGAAACGAAACACCACCTGCGCGTTCGACCAGCCGGATTTCTTTCTGACGTGGTCGTGCAGCGGCGTCGTCGTATTTTTTAAAATATGTATTTTCAGAAAACGCAAAAGCGAAACTTTGATCAGTCCCAATCCCCCGTCTACGATCAAAACGGCGGCAACTGTCAGATACAGAAACGGACTGTGCATTTTCAGAACGGCGATCGCGATAAAAATGCCCATCGCCCGCGAGCCGGCGTCGCCCATCAGCAGCTTGCTCGGCGTTGCATTGTACCACAGATATCCCAGAAGGCATACGGCAAACAGCAAAAGACAGTAATTGAACCCATCCTCTACGCCCAGAATGTTGTCCAGCACAAAGACGGTCATGATCGTGATGATAGCGAGCGTACCGGAAAGTCCGTCCACGCCGTCGGAGCAGTTCGTCACATTGATCGACGCCCACACCAGCACGACGGTCAGAATGGCAAATACGATTGGCGGAATGACAATCGTTTTTTCCGCAAACGCAAGATAAACGCTGCTGTCATTGTAATGCAGATAAACCATCGCTACGACAATGGCGACGACCATATCCAAAAATCCCTTAAAATATTCTCCCCAGGGTTTTTCCGCGGCATCGTCAAAAAAACCGGTAAACATTTCCAAAATGATCAGACACAAATAGATCAGGATCTCTTTGTTGACCGGAGCAAACAAAACAGCGGAAATTACAAATACAAATACAAAAATAATTCCGGCTCCTCTCGGTTTTCCCGCAGACAGCGAGCCGTTATGGGCATACTGACGCCCCATATCTTTTGGTAAGAACGGATTTAATCTGGCGATCGCAATACAGGTTACCGCAAAGGCAAACAATACGCCGATGAATGCGGTTTCCGAACGCGTAAACAGTCCGATCGTATTAATCATAGTTGCTCCTCCTTAGGGTTCGTTCACAAAATTACCCATTCATTATATTAGTCCCCCGCAAAAAAGTAAAGTTTTACTTGCATTTTATAAAAAATATGATAAGATATACTCACGTGCTTTAAAGCGTTGAAGTTTTAAACTGATAAATTATCATATTTACCAACAGGAGGATATTTCAAATGGCTCAAAAAGGCGATCTGATGACCGCGCGTTCGGATATACGGGTGCTGGATGCAACCATCCGCGACGGCGGTCTGGTCAATAATTTTATGTTTACCGACGAATTTATCAATGCGCTCTACCGCGCCAACGTCAAGGCCGGCGTCGATTATATGGAGTTCGGCTATAAGGCCTCCAAAGAACTGTTCGACGTCAACAAATTCGGCAAATGGAAATTCTGCAACGAAGAGGATATTCGCGAGATCGTCGGCGACAACAATTCCGATATGAAGCTTTCCGTTATGGCGGACGTGGGCCGCTGCGATTACAAACACGACATTATCGACAAAAAAGACAGCGTGATCGATATGGTGCGCGTCGCTACCTATGTGCATCAAATGCCGTCGGCGATCGAAATGATCGAAGACGCAAAAGCCAAAGGCTACGAGGTTACCTGCAATATCATGGCAATTTCCAATGCAAAGGAGTCCGATATGGATCAGGCTTTGGAAATGGTCGGAAAAAGCAGCGCGGACGGCATTTACATTGTAGACAGCTACGGTGCGCTCTATCCGGAGCAGATCCGCGCAATCGCCGACAAATACATGGAGGTTGCGGAAAAATACAATAAATTCATCGGAATGCATGCGCACAACAACCAGCAGCTTGCGTTCGCCAATACCATCGAGGCTACGGCGCGCGGCGTCAGCTATCTGGATGCAACCATGATGTCGATGGGGCGCGGCGCCGGAAACTGCGCAATGGAGCTTTTGATCAGTTTCCTGAAAAATCCGAAATACAATATTTTTCCGGTTCTGAAATTTATCGAAAATTACATGCTTCCGCTCAAGGAAAGCGGCGCTGTCTGGGGATATGACATTCCGTATCTGCTGACCGGACGGCTGAACCAGCATCCGTCCGCCGCAATCGACTACACCAAAGCGGCGCGGACCGATTACTCCGATTTCTACACCGATCTTCTTGACAAATAAAACGCCAGAGGATTCTGCGCATAAAAAATAAAAAAGGCAGGGCGGCAATGCCCTGCCAATATGCGGTCAAGAATGTTTCTTTTCTTCTAACAGCTCCCAGTCCGGATCCTCCGTTCCTTTGAAATAATTGCTCCCGATATAACCGATGCACCATACCAGTCCTGCAAACGTGGAGGAAAACGCGATCTTCAGCAGACATGCCAAAACCATCGGCCATGACAGGGTATGAGCGTTGAAGCTGCTGACCAGTTCATGGATCGGCTGTAGAAGCAGAACCCATCCGCCCACATAAAGTCCTCCCAGCACGCCCAGAAGATTACATAACTGCGCCGCCAGAATCCTTAATTTTTTCTTCATTGCATTCTCCCTTTACCGCCTGTACCCTACTCCATTGCAAGAGTTATTCTGCCACTTTTTATCGTTTTTTGCAAGTCCAAGATCCTCTGATTGGAGGAACCGCGGAACTTTAACGTAATATCCTTCTTCTCCGCCTCAAACGGCCCGTCTACCAGTATGTCTATCATCGAAAGCAGTTCGTCGGTATCCTGCGTATGCTTTCTTTTGCCCTCGATTAGATCCCTGTCGTATACATAACCGGTAAACGCCCAGATGTCCTTGTCCGGATACTGCCTGCGGACTTCCTTCAAAAACGGAAGCAGCTCCTTCTGGTTCTCCGGCTCAAACGGTTCTCCGCCCAGAAGCGTCAAACCCTGCACGTAATCCGGCTTCAGGGAATCCAAAAGCTCCTGCCTTACCTTTTCATCAAACGGCAGTCCGTACCCGAAGTCCCATGTATCCGGCTGGAAACAGTCTTTGCAGTGGTTGCGGCAGCCGGACACAAAAAGTACCGTCCGGCAGCCGGTTCCGTTAGCTATATCACAGTATTTGATCCCTGCGTAATTCATGGCGTTCCTTTCCCGTTTCCAAGCCTTACAGATGCAGCACCCGCTCTTTGATCTCCTGCGTTCTTCCCTGATTCCAGAACTGCGTTCCGATATAACCGCAGGTGCGCCGCGCGACGCTCATCTGGTTCTGATCGCGGTTGCCGCAGTTCGGGCATTCCCAAACCAGCTTTCCGGAGCCTTGCTCCTGTACGATCTTAATCTCCCCGTCATAACCGCATTTCATGCAATAATCGCTCTTGGTATTTAATTCCGCGTACATGATGTTGTCATAAATATATTTCATGACCGCCAAAACCGCTTCGATGTTGTTCTGCATATTCGGGACTTCTACATAGCTGATGGCTCCTCCCGGAGACAGCGGCTGGAACTGCGCTTCAAATTTCAGCTTGTCAAAGGCATTGATCTCCTCGGTTACATGCACATGATAGCTGTTGGTAATGTAGTTTTTGTCGGTTACCCCTTCGATGATCCCGAACCGCTTCTGCAGGCATTTTGCAAATTTATAGGTGGTCGATTCCAGAGGCGTTCCGTAAATACTGAAATCGATATTTTCTTTTGCCTTCCATTTTGCGCACGCCTCGTTTAATTTCCGCATGACATCCAATGCGAACGGCGTTCCCTTCGGATCGGTGTGCGAAACGCCCGTCATATAACGCGTACATTCGCAGAGTCCCGCATATCCCAGAGAAATCGTCGAATAGCCGCCAAACAGCAGTTTATCGATCGGCTCGCCTTTTTTCAGACGCGCAAGCGCGCCGTTCTGCCAGAGGATCGGCGCCACGTCGGACGGTGTCCCCAGAAGACGTTTATGCCGGCACATCAGCGCGCGGTAGCACAGATCCAGACGTTCCTCCAGAATCTCCCAGAATTTATCCATATCCTTTCCGGAGGAGCATGCCACGTCCACCAGATTCAGCGTAACCACGCCCTGATTGAAGCGGCCGTAATATTTCGGCTGATCGGTTTCCGGATCGACGTACGGCGTCAAAAAGCTGCGGCAGCCCATACAGGTATAGCAGTGTCCCTCGCCGTTTTTATCTACCTTCAGCTCCAGCATTTTTTTCTCGGAAATATAATCCGGCACCAGACGCTTTGCAGAGCATTCCGCAGCCAGCTTCGTCAGATACCAGTATTTGGAATCCTCATGGATGTTATCCTCTTCCAGAACGTAGATCAGCTTCGGGAACGCCGGAGTGATATAGACGCCCTTTTCGTTTTTCACGCCTTTGATGCGCTGACGGAGCATTTCCTCAATGATCGCGGCAAGATCCGCCCGCGTCTGCCCCTCCGGCACTTCGTCCAGATACATAAAGACGGTAATAAACGGCGCCTGACCGTTGGTCGTCATCAGCGTAATGACCTGATACTGAATGACCTGAACGCCGCGGTTGATCTCCTCCTTTACGCGCAGCTCCGCTACGGCATTGATGCGCTGCTCGTCCAGTTCCAAGCCTATCGCTTCGAATTCTTCTCTTACCTGTTTGCGGAACTTCTCGCGGCTGACCTGTACGAACGGAGCCAGATGCGCCAGCGAGATGCTCTGTCCGCCATACTGCGAGCTGGCGATCTGCGCCACCGCCTGCGTTGCGATATTGCACGCTGTGGAAAAGCTCTTCGGCGGATCGATCATCGTTTCGCTGATGACCGTACCGTTTAACAGCATGTCCTCCAGATTGACCAGACAGCAGTTATGCATATGCTGGGCAAAATAGTCCGCGTCGTGAAAATGGATCAGTCCCTTTTCATGCGCCTCTACGATATCCTCCGGAAGCAGGAAGCGCTTGGTAATATCTTTGCTGACTTCTCCTGCCATATAGTCTCTCTGAACACTGTTCACCGTCGGATTTTTGTTGGAATTTTCCTGTTTTACCTCTTCATTGTTGCATTCCAGCAGACTTAAAATCTGCTCGTCCGTCGAATTGGATTTACGGACCAGCGCCCTCTTATAGCGATAGGTAATATAATTGCGCGCAACGGTAAACGCCCGATGATTCATCAACTGGTTCTCGACCATATCCTGAATCTCCTCCACGCTTGCCGAGCGTTTCATATTCTTACACGCCGTCTCCACATTGTCCGCGATCTGCTGAATCTGCTCGTCCGTCAGCTTCTCGTAATCAATGACAGAGGCGTTGGCCTTTTCGATTGC
Source organism: uncultured Lachnospiraceae bacterium (assembly GCA_947591115.1). Taxonomy (GTDB): domain Bacteria; phylum Bacillota; class Clostridia; order Lachnospirales; family Lachnospiraceae; genus Roseburia. The sequence goes on from CANQCX010000016.1 coordinate 7,513, forward strand.
CGCAATGATCTTTGTGGCGTCAAACAACACTTCCGTTCCGCTTCTTTTAATGATCTTCATTCTTCGTCCTCCGCAAACCTAAACAAACATAATTTTTGCTCTCTGAAAACCATTATACTATATGTTGTGTCTTTGTCAACTAAACTTTTCCATATTTTGTGGTTTATTTTTTGCTTCCAAATAGGGAGTTGACAATTATATTTTCTTATTTTATCCTTATCGAGAGCACATTTTAATAAGAAAGAAGGGATTTCATGTTAAAAACTTTGGGAGCACAGATCAAGGAATATAAGACCGCTTCCATACTTACCCCCATCTTTATGCTGATGGAAGTTGCGATGGAAACGCTGATCCCGCTTCTGATGGCTTCTATTATCGACGATGGCGTAAACAAGGGCGATACGGCGCACATCTACATCGTTGGCGGATGGATGATCGTGGCTGCCATCCTGTCTTTGACCGCCGGCTGTCTCGGCGCCAATTTCGGTGCAAAGGCGGCGATGGGACTTGGAAAAAACCTCCGGAAAGGAATGTTTGAAAACATCCAGAATTATTCGTTTGCCAATATCGATAAATTCAGTACGGCGGGACTGGTAACCCGTATGACGACCGACGTTACCAATATCCAGAACGCCTATCAGATGATCCTGCGCATGTGTATGCGTGCGCCCGCTTCCCTGATCTGCGCGATGGTCATGTCCTTTTTTATCAGTGCGCGCCTTGCCAGCATTTATCTGATCGCAGTGATCCTGCTGGGCGGCTGCCTGTTCTTCATCGTGCGGCGCGCGATGAACTATTTCCAGCAGGCGTTCGTCAAGTACGACGACTTAAACGAGAGCGTACAGGAAAACGTCTCCGCGATCCGCGTAGTCAAAGCCTACGTCCGCGGCGACTACGAAAAAACGCGTTTTAAAAAGGCCAGCCAGAATATCTACAATATGCTGTTCCGCGCGGAAAACGTCGTCGTCTGGAACGCTCCGCTGATGCAGTTTACCGTTTACACCTGCATTCTGCTGATCAGTTGGCTGGGTGCGAAAATGATCGTAGGTTCTTCTCTGGAAACCGGCGATCTGATGGCGCTTCTGACCTACTGCATGAATATCCTCATGAATCTGATGATGCTTTCTATGGTATTTGTTATGATTTCCATGAGTATTGCCAGCGGAAAGCGTATCTGCGAGGTTTTAAATGAGGAAAGCACCCTGAAAAATCCGCCGCAGCCGGACTATGAGATTGCGGACGGAAGCATCCGCTTTGACCACGTGACGTTCCGCTACTCCGCTTCCTCCGAAAATCCGGTGCTGGACGATATCTGTCTGTCCATTGCTTCCGGCGAAACGGTCGGGATCATCGGCGGAACCGGAAGCTCCAAATCCACTCTGGTCAACCTGATCAGCCGGCTTTACGACGCGGATGAGGGTACGGTCTATGTCGGCGGAAAAGATGTGCGTACCTACGATCTGGATACGCTGCGCAATCAGGTTTCTGTGGTTCTGCAGAATAACGTACTGTTTTCCGGCACCATTCTTGAAAATCTCCGCTGGGGCGATGCCAACGCTACGGAGGAGGAATGTATCGAGGCCTGCCGCCTCGCATGTGCGGATGAATTTATTCAGGGTTTCCCAAAGAAATACGAAACTTATATCGAACAGGGCGGAACCAATGTTTCCGGAGGGCAGAAGCAGCGTTTGTGCATCGCCAGAGCCTTGCTAAAGAAACCGAAAATCCTGATTTTAGACGACAGCACCAGCGCGGTCGATACCGCGACGGATGCCAAAATCCGCAAGGCCTTTCGGGAGGCGATCCCGGGAACGACCAAGCTGATCATTGCCCAGCGGATCTCCTCCGTTATGGATGCAGACCATATTCTTGTCATGCATGACGGAAAAATCAATGGCTACGGCAGACACAACGAATTGCTGATTACCAATGAGATCTACCGCGATGTGTTTGAATCCCAGACGCAGGGCGGCGGCGACTTTGACGAAGGAGGTGCAGTTCATGCCTAGACCGGCTCCAAGACCAAAACCAAAAATCGATCATCCGTTCCGGCTTTTTGCGCGTCTGATGAAATTTGTGCTGAAGCGGTACGGAATTGCCTATCTGATCGTTTTCATCGGCATTGTGGGAAGCGTGCTTGCCAATACGCAGGGAACGATGTTTATGCAGACGCTGATCGACGACTACATTACGCCTATGATCGGAAAGAAAAATCCGGACTTTACGCCGCTTTTGTATGCGATTGCGCGCGTTGCCGGTTTTTACGGACTGGGCGTGCTTTCGACCTTTCTCTACAATAAGGTGCTGATCTACATCTCGCAGGGAACCATTCGGGATATGCGCGACAACCTGTTTTCCCACATGCAGGATCTTCCGATCCGGTATTTCGACACGCATTCCCATGGCGATATCATGTCCGTCTATACCAACGACATCGATACGCTGCGCCAGATGATCAGCCAGAGTATTCCGCAGCTTGTCAACAGCGCGGTTACGATCATCAACGTATTGATCTTTATGATCATTTTGAATATACCGCTTACGATCCTGACGCTGATCATGGTCGGCATTACGACGCTGGTCACGAAGAAATTCGCCGGCTTCAGCAGCCGCTATTTCCTTTCGCAGCAAAAGGATCTTGGACGCGTCAACGGCTTTATTGAAGAAATGTTAAGCGGTCAGAAGGTCGTAAAGGTTTTTACGCATGAAAAGGAAAACATTGAAGCGTTCAACGAATTAAACGACCGGCTGTTTGACAGCGCCTACCACGCGAACTGCTACGCCAACTATCTGGGACCGGTCAACGCGCAGATCGGCAATCTGAGCTATGTGCTGTGCGCAATGGCGGGCGGTCTGCTTGCCTTAACCGGCTTCGGCGGCTTTACGCTTGGCAAGCTTGCCAGTTTTTTGACCTTTAACAAAAGCTTTAACATGCCGATCTCACAGGTCAGTATGCAGTTAAACAGCATCATTATGGCGCTTGCCGGATGCGAGCGTATTTTCGCTCTTTTAGACGAGGAACCGGAAGCGGACAACGGATATGTAACGCTGGTCAACGCCAAAGAAGAAAACGGCGTCCTGACGGAAACGCCGGAGCGTACCGGACTCTGGGCATGGAAGCATGTTCATCAAGCGGATAAAAGCGTGGATTATGTGCGTCTGACCGGAGATGTGGTATTTGACGATGTGGATTTCGGATATGATCCGGATAAGATCGTACTGCACAACGTAGACCTCTATGCAACGCCGGGACAGAAGATCGCGTTCGTCGGTTCGACCGGCGCGGGAAAAACGACGATTACCAATCTGATCAACCGGTTTTACGACATTCAGGACGGCAAGATCCGCTACGACGGCATCAACATCAATAAGATCAAAAAAGCCGACCTGCGCCACTCTCTTGGCATTGTACTTCAGGATACGCATTTGTTTACGGCTACCGTTATGGATAACATCCGCTACGGCAAGCTGGACGCTTCCGACGAAGAAGTATATGCGGCTGCCCGTCTTGCCAATGCGGACGGCTTCATCCGCCAGCTTCCGAACGGCTATCAGACGATCCTGACGCGGGACGGAGGCAACCTCAGCCAGGGACAGCGCCAGTTGATCGCCATTGCGCGCGCCGCGATCGCCGATCCGCCGGTACTGATTCTGGATGAAGCGACCAGCTCCATCGATACCCGTACCGAACGTATCGTTCAAAACGGCATGGATAAACTGATGGCGGGCCGGACGACGTTTGTCATCGCCCACCGGCTTTCTACCGTCCGCAACAGCGATTGCATCATCGTGCTTGAGCAGGGACGCGTCATTGAACGCGGAAACCACGATCATTTGATCTCTCTCAAAGGCAGGTATTATCAGCTATACACCGGAAATCCGGCGCAGACTTAAAAAAACCGGCTGTTACTCCTGCCCCAGTACTTCAATGAACTTTCCGACCTCCGCCCATGCCCGTTTGGATTCCGGAATCGCAAGGTATGCCATCTGGAACACATGAAACATGCCTTCATAGATGCTCAGGCGTACCTTGATTCCCTGCGAACGCGCTTTGGCGGCAACGGAAACCGAGTCGCTTAAAAGCATTTCCAGAGAACCGACCTGAATCAGCATCGGCGGAAACTGGCGGAAATCCCCAAACAGCGGGGAAATATAACAGTCCATCGGATCGTGGTCTTTTGCATACGCATTCAGATAGATCAGACTCTCTCTTGTATTTCCAAAGAGGGGGTCTTTTTCGTAATTTGTTTCATAGGATTCTCCGCTTGCCGTCAGATCCGTCCAGGGAGACATGGCGACGATTCCGCCGGGCATCGGCATATGATGATCCTTGATATACATGGTCAGCGCCATTGCCAGACCTCCGCCCGCCGAATCGCCCGCGAGGAGGATCTGATCCCCGAACCATCCCTGCTCCAAAAGCCAGCGGTAGGAAGCCGCCGCATCCTCCAGCGCAGCCGGAAACGGATGCTCCGGCGCGACGCGGTAATCCGGCGTCAGCACGCTGCAGCCATGGCTGACTTCATTATACAGTCCGGCAAACACATAGTAGGCATTGCGTACGGCTCCGACATAACCGCCTCCATGAAGCTGCAAAATAATCCGCTGGGGATTGACGTTTTCTTTGGATTCCAGAAGTTTCATCGTAAAATCGCCCATGTCAATATGCGTCATGGTAAAACAGTCCGGTACCTTCCAGGGCGGTTCGTTTAACTTTTTCCGCAGCTCGCCGGATTTGATCTTCTTTCCGATAGCAAAATCATTCGTCAGATGCCCCATCAGCTCTCCGATGACGCGCCCCCGCACGCTGACCTCGCTCTCTTTCTCTTTTTCTTTCTCTTTTTCTTTCTCTTTCTCGTTTTCTTTTTCTTTTTCCTGCTCCATTATAAATGAAATCTCCGTTTCAGCTCCGCTCTTGCCCGCCGGTCGCCCAGAATCAGGGTTCCCAGAAAGATTAAAATCGAAATCGCCATCGCGATGATCGCAAGATACGGAAAATTGATTTTTCCGATTGCCAGAAGCACTGTCGGAAGAATACTCAATAAAATCGTAAAGATCTGCAGCATCATATAACTCTGCCAGTTCCGGCGGTTTACGATCATAAGAACCAGAATGCCGGCATCCAGAAACAAAATTCCGGAAGGAAGCACATAGTTTAACGACCATCCGCGGTATCCGGTCAGATAATCGATTCCCCAAAGCACCCATATGGCAATGACCGTCAGGCTGACGCTCTTAAACAGATAGCCGGAGGCGCCGACCACCGCCAGACGCAGCACCACGTTTCCGTAGAGCAGGATCAAACCCACGATCAGGCTCCACAAAAGATGCGTATCCGTCCACCAATTGATCAGCACCAGAATGCTTTCCGCCGCAATGGACAAAAACAGCACCAGATTTTCCAAAAAGCGGAACCGGCGCACGACTACGCGGGCGTTCGGGTACATCGCCGTCCTTTTTTCTTTTTCGGATTCCAGAACGCATTTACAAAGCGGACAGTAATCCGTATCATCCAATATTTCTACCTTACAATTCTGACATCTACTCATAATACACTCCGTTTGTCTCAATTCCTACTTCCACTCCGTCCGAGGCGATCTGCCGGAAAAAGGCGCGCTGCACCGAGGCATCGGAAAAAATGGAGCTGAACGAAAATACCAGCGTATCTCCAAACGAACAGATCGTGCCCTTTAAAGACTGTCCCTTCGACATGGCGATAAACGAATGAAACATCTCGATATAAGGACGGTATGCCTCCGCCGTCTGCACATTTCCGATATTTGTGATCGTCGCCGTATTGGCCAGCGCTGAGCGCGTATACACCAGACGCATGGCGATATTTTTCAGAAGCAGCGGGATCGGACGCATCAGAAAATTCAACTGGTTTGACACGCTGTAGGAAAACAGATCCTCCAAATGCTCTTTGGTAATCTGCTTCCGCAATCCTTCCTTTACTGCAGAAAGCACCTCCTCAAACGTATGCTCTGCATTCGTCGGGCGAAACTCCGCCGACACCATGATAAAGAAATTTTTGGTCGTAACCGAGTCAAAAAAAGGCCGCAGGTTGACCGGTACCGCTACGCGTATCGGACGTTTGGAGGGCATTTTATGAAGACATTCCTCATAGACGCTCCAGATAAACACCGCTACGAGATATTCGTTGATCGACACGCCGTACCTGTGCGTAACCTCTTTCAGGGAAGAAATCGGCATCCTGCCATGCATAACGCCGAATTCGCCCGCCGGAAGCTTGTCCTCCTTGATCAGATACGCTTTTTCTTTTTCAAATCCGCTGGGCTTGCTTTGCTTGTAATTGCGGATAAAACTGTCTTCCCGATTCAGGGAGGTATTCTGGCTTAACGTATCTCCCGCGATCTCCCGAAGCTTCGGATGCGTCAGGCGCAGATACTGATACGTCAGCTCCTTCAAAAAGTTCAGTCCGCCCATACCGTCCGTCAGCACATGGAATACTTCCAGATTGATGCGTCTGCCGTAGTAGCTTACCCGAAACAGATAACTGCGGTTCTTATTCGGTTTAATAAAGCGGCATGGAAAATTGACCTCCTCCGTTACCTTCGGCGCCGGTTTTCCGTTTTCCTCAAAATAATACCAGAAAACACCCATCCGAAGCCGCACATTAAAGCCGTCAAATTTCGGCAGCACCATATCCAGCGCCTGCTGCAGCAGATCCGGCCGGATCTCCTCCTTCAGCGTAACGCTGATCCGGTATACGTTGGTCATGCTCTCCCCTGCAATGACCGGAAACAAATGCGCGGTATTGTCCAGCTTGTCCCACCGGATCGGTCTGGATGCGCTTTCACTCTTTTTACCCATAATTGTTCCTAAATCCTTTACATACTTTCATCAATCCGATTATACGGTATTCCCTCCGCTTTGACAACAGTGGGAAACATGATCCTGTCATACAAAAATAGAGAGAACAGATGTCCTCTCTACCCTGCTATCAAAATCATACTCCCCTTTATGATTTCCATATAAAGCCGTCTCTGGTATAACCAGATTCATACTCTATGTTGAAAATACCATATTTTTTTCAAATAGTCAAGAAAAACCTTGATTTTCTGTTTATTTTTTTGTAATATATCTATGTTGGTATGTGGTATAACCAAAACCAGTTAGGAGGAAAAAATGCAATTTCAGAAATTATCTGCACCATCATTAAAGGAACTGTTTATTGAGGAAATGGAAAGCAAAATCATTTCCGGAGAATTGGAGATCGGAGCCAAGCTGCCAAGCGAACGCGAACTTGCCGCTTCTATGCAGGTCAGCCGCGCCGTTGTAAATATGGGGATTGCAGAATTGGTCAAAAAGGGATTTTTATCGGTTCGTCCCAGAATCGGCACGTTTGTTGAGGATTACCGGAGGAACGGTTCGTTCGATACCCTCTCGGCGATCATTAAATATAACGGGAATTCGCTGACGGCAGCGCACACGAAATCCATTTTAGAGCTGCTGGCGCTGCTGGTGCAGCTTACCGCTGCGCTGGATATCCAGTATGCTTCCGATGAAGAGCTGCAAAGCCTGCTTCCGATTTTGGAAAAAGGGCAAAACAGCCAGACCAAAGAAGAAATGATGGAAAACACCTTCCATCTTTACCATGAGGCTGCCTTTATCAGCAAAAACTTTCTGCTTCCGCTGGTTTTCGCGTCATTTAAAAACCTCCTGATCCGCTTCTGGGAGGTGTTTATCTCCGTAAACGGAAAGGAGGTTTTGTATCAGAGCAACCGTATTTTTACCGAATGCCTGTTAAGCCGCGATCTGGAAAAGACGATGAACAGCATCCACAATGATACGAAGGACAGCCTGAGAGAGCTGGCAAAAGAGCCAAAGGAGATCATCCCGTTTGCTCCGCTCGGTTTCCGCTGAGCCGTTGGAAAGCCGGATGCGCGGCGGTCAACGCGTTTCTAAAAACGTCTGCTCCCTCTGCGCGTCTTCATCCGACGGGTACAGCTCCAGATAGGATTCCAGCTCTTTTCTGGCGGAAGCAAAATCGCCGCTTTTTTCGTAGGCAATGACCATATTTTTCATCAATGCCTGACGGTTCGGGACTTCTTCCATTTCCAGTCCGGTTGAAAAATACGTAATTGCATGGGCGTAATCCCCGTTTTCCATCTGGCGTTTGCCCATCTCGCACAAATCGACGGAATCGGCGATGCCGCTGTCCAGATAAGCCTGAAAGCATGCGTCCGCCTGTTCTTTGTCCCCCAGCGCTTCATAAACCTCGGCAAGATAAAAATTCGCTTCGGTATAGTCTTCCTCTACCGCCTCGGTCAAAAGGGAAACCGCATTCTGCGTATCGCCCAGCAAAAAGGAGATCCTGCCCTTCTGCATGTGATCCTCCGCCTTGTCCCCTTTTTGGTTCAATGCTTCATTGAGATAATACTGTCCCTCCTCCGCCATATCATGCGCCGCGAGGGATTCGTAAATTCCTATGTAAAGCTCATAATTTCCTTTGTCCTGCGCAACCGCCGCTCCAAAATCGCTGATCGCTTTTTCGCTGTCGCCCATCTGAAAATATAAATTTCCGCGCAGATAATACGCTTCGGCATTCTGATCGTACTCAATCAGCGCATTGTAGGTTTCCAGCGCATCCTCGTACGCGCCGTTTAAATACTGCGCCTCCGCCTTATAAAAGCAGATATCCGCTTCTTTCTTCTGGATTTTCCCGCCGGACTGGTTCAGCGCCTTCTGAAACGCTTCCACCGCCTCATCGTAATCGCCGTTTTCCAGACAGGTAATCCCATACTGACGGTATTTTTCCTGAGCTTCCTCCTTTTTTTTGCTGCCGCAGCCCATCATAAGACATGCCGCCGTAAGCACCATCACGCACCGCAAGCCTGCGTTCTTTCTGTTTTTCATGCGTTTCCTCCCAAACAAGGCTTAAAATAAAAGAAAAAGACAAAACGGGCCTTCCCTTTCAAAGAGGAAAGCCCAGTTTTTGTTTTATCACTGACAGATTACAAACTACTCAGGTTCGATACAGACATAATCGCGCCAAGAATGGAATTGCCAAGCGTCAGGATCAGTCCAATGACGCACAAAATGATTCCTGTGATCGCCATATTTCTCCCCCCCCTGTTTGGTTCCTTTGGCACCGAGAACAATTCCTACGATGGTAACCGGATAACCGAGCAGCGGAAGGCACCATGCGATCAGGCTGCAGATTCCCAGAACAAGGGATGCAACGGAACAGCCTTTCTGCTCCGGCTGCTGCGGAGGCATATTATAAGGGTTTCCGTTATTGTAATTAAAATTATTATTGACATCTGACATGACGTTTCTCCTCACTTTTGTTATTGGCAGGCATCCGCCTGATATTAGTTTAATTTCCAGATTTCTTTGTTGTACTGGTCGATCGTACGATCAGACGAGAAGAATCCGGCTTTGCTGATATTGACAAGCATCTTTCTTGCCCATGCTTTCCGGTCTTCGTAATCCGCATAGATCCGATCCTTTGCCGCAACGTACTCCTTGAAATCCGGGAAGGTCATAAACCAGTCTTTGTACAGCAGTTCGTTGTACAGACGCTCCAGACTTTCGGCGTTTCCGACCGCCTTTAACTCGTCGCTCACGATAAAGTCAACGGCTTTTTTGATGTCTTCATCCTCGTCATAGTAATTCTTTGCGCAATAATCGCCCCGCTCATAACGTGCGATGACCGTTTCGGAATCCTCGCCGAACGTATAGATGTTGTCCTCGCCGACCAGCTCTGCGATCTCTACGTTTGCGCCGTCCTTCGTCCCCAGCGTTACGGCTCCGTTCAGCATGAACTTCATATTGGACGTACCGGAAGCCTCTTTGGAGGCAAGCGAGATCTGCTCGGAAATATCGCATGCCGGAATCAGCTTCTCCGCAAGGGTTACATTGTAGTTCTCTACCATAAATACTTTCAGGTACGGACTAACCTCCGGATCGTTGTTGATGACCTCCTGAAGGCAAAGGAGAAGGTGGATGATATCCTTTGCGATGGTGTAAGCCGGAGCCGCCTTTGCGCCGAAGAATGCCGTAATCGGTCTTACCGGTTTCTTTCCGGCTTTGATCTCGAAATATTTGTGAATGATATAGATGGCATTCATCTGCTGTCTCTTGTACTCATGCAGACGCTTAACCTGAATATCAAAGATCGAAGCGTCGTCAATGTCCATATTCTGCGTGTGCTTTAAGTATGCCTTCAGCTCCGATTTCTTCTCGCCCTTGACTGCCAGAAGCTTCTCAAGCACCTGATCGTCATTGAC
>CANQCX010000017.1 GCA_947591115.1 uncultured Lachnospiraceae bacterium
GCGGTTCATCTTTCGGAGGTATGGTACGGGATCGGCGTCGTGATCGGCTCGTTTGCGGGTTTCGCGCTGGGATATGCACGTCTGCGGTGGATGGAGCGCAATCTGGATGAGCATATTTTCTGCAACGGAAACCTGATACGAAAAGGCAGGGGAATCATGCCGTCCAGCAAGGTATTCGACCGTTACACCGGTCAGGGAGAAGGAAAAAAAGCCGCGAAAGCGTAGCGGTATGCAGATAGGAAAAAAGCCGCGAAAGCGCAGCGGTATGCAGATAGAAAAAACGCCCGAGGGGGCAGGAAAAGGAGGAGCAATATGAACAGCGGAGACATTTTGCGTTATGTAATGATTATCGTGGGGGTTTATTTGTTATGGGTGGCGATCTTGTCCCTTGCAAAGAGAAAGATGACCGAGCCGTTTTGTCTGGCATGGGGATTTCTGTCCTTTTTGATGATCTTGGGAGGGATTCTTCTGCGGCCGACCGGACTCAGCTCCTATATCAGCGATACCGGTCTGGTTTTGATCCTTTTGCTGGGAGGACTGGGACTGATGGCGGCGTATTTTATCAGCCGTCAGATGTCGGATCTGGCAAGAAAAAATCAGGAGCTTACCATGCAGATCTCGCTTTTGAATCAGGAAAATGAAAGAGTTCTGGCAGTGCTGGAGGGCCTGACCGGAAAATTGAAGATGGATTTGTAGGAGCGGCTATGAAAAAAATATTGTTTGTAATGAACACGCTGGGACGCGCCGGTGCGGAAATGGCATTGATGGAATTGCTGGCCAATATCAATCCGGAGGAATATGAGGTTTCCTGCTATGTCCTCGCGGGACAGGGAGAGCTGGTGCATATGCTTCCTGAGCATGTCCGGCTGCTGAACAGGGATTATGACGATACGCCTGTGTTAAGCGATGAAGGAAAAAAGAAGCTGATACGAAATCTCGTCAAAAAGGGACTGAAAAGCGGCGCGCTTTTCTACCGGATCCCGTATTTGGTGCGCGGCGCATGCGTGATGCTGGCAAAGGGAACCTTTTCGCTGAACAAACTGACGCGGCGGCTTTTGGCGGATACGGCGGAGCGTTTTGACGAAACGTATGATCTGGCGGTTGCCTATCTGGAGGGCGGAGCCTCCTTTTATGTGGATTCCTATGTCCATGCGAAAAAAAAGGCGGCGTTCGTCCATGTGGATTATAACCGCGCCGGATATAACCGGATGCTGGATGCCAACTGTTATCTGCATTTTGACCGGATATTTACCGTATCGGAGGAAGTACGGGAGGCGTTTTTATCCGCTTATCCCGAATGCGCTTCCCATACGGAAATCTTTCACAATATCATGAATCCGGAGCGGATACAGAAAAAATCAAAAGAAGCGGGCGGCTTTACCGACGGCTATGAAGGGTTTCGGATCCTGACCGTAGGACGGCTGTATGCGCAGAAAGCGTTTGAAATCTCGATCGAAGCGATGCACCGGCTGAAGGAGGCGGGCGTCAACGCGCGGTGGTATGTGCTGGGCGACGGAGAGGAGCGGGAGAAGCTGGAAAATCTGATCGCGCAGCTTCATCTGGAAAACGATTTCCTGCTGCTGGGCGCGGTGGACAATCCTTATCCGTATTATGCGCAGACGGATCTGTACGTACATGCCAGCCGCTATGAAGGCAAGAGCATTGCCATACAGGAAGCGCAGGTGTTGGGATGCCCGATCATCGTTTCCGACTGCAGCGGAAATCGGGAGCAGGTAACGCATGAGGAAGACGGACTGCTTTGCGAATTGTCGCCGGAGGGCATCAAAGAGGCGGTGCTGCGGATGTATCAAGACGAGGCGTTTCGCCGGAAAATGGGGGAGAAAGCGGCGAAGCGGCAGCAGGTTTCCGCGAAGGAATTACAAAAATTATATGCGATAATAAATGACTAAGGAGAGTTGAGTCATGACGGAGAAAAAAAGGCGCAGGGATCTTTTGATCATCATTCCTGCTTATAATGAGGGGGAAACAATTGAAAAACTGCTGGATCAGCTGGAACAGCCAAAGATCAGCAGTATCGCGGATCTGGTCGTTATTGACGACGGTTCGATGGACAATACCTATTATGTTGTAAAAAAGCGGAAGCATGCGCTGATTACCCATGTGTATAATCTGGGTTACGGAAGCGCGCTGCAGAGCGGTTATAAGTATGCGGTGCGCGGCGGGTACAAATATGTGATCCAGATGGATGCGGACGGCCAGCATGACGTATGCAACATTCTGGAAATTTATAAAGCGCTGACCGAGCCGGATGAGGACGGAAACTGTCCGGATATTGTGCTGGGCAGCCGCTATATGGAGGGCAGTACGCCGTTTCCGACGGGAATTCTAAAAAGAATAGCGATTTCGCTGTTCCGGTTTCTGATCCGGATCGCCACCAAACGGAAGGTATCGGATCCGACCACCGGACTTCAGGGATTAAGCCGGAGAGTGGTGCTGTATTATTCCAAATTCAATCATTTTGACGACCAGTATCCGGATGCGAACATGCTGATGCAGATGCTGCTGCTTGGCTTCCGCATGAAGGAAATTCCGGCGGTCATGCATCCGAGGACGGTCGGCGTCAGTATGCATTCGGGGTTGAAGCCGATCCTCTATATGTTTCGTATGGCAATTTGCATGATGGCCGTTTGGGGACGTGTAAAGATCCTGAAAATTGACGTAGGAGTGTCGGATGAAAAATAGAATGTCCGGTTGGAGAAAAAAACGCTGTCCGTTTCGGTTTCGTGCGGAAATTGCAAAAGAGCACACAAAGGCGCTGCCGAATCCGGCGCGCGGCTGGTATCAGATCGATACGTTTTATGCAGAGCAGCCGCCGGAGGAGGAAAAGCTGAACTGGTGCTTAAACGAGGAGGATCAGCTTGTCCTGCTGATCTTTCATATCGGCGCTTACCGGCAGAAGCCGCTGGATGAACAGGCGCTGTCCCATATGCGCAGGGTGCTTTCCTTTTTTTCGGAGCATGAAAAGGATATTCTGCTGCGGGTGGTCTATGACAATGAAGGAATGGGAATCGAGCATGAACCGGGATTTTTCTCGCAGGTTGAGGAACACATCGAGCAGATGGGCCCGCTGCTTTCGGAATTTTCCGACCGGATTTTTTTGTTTCAGGGCTTGCTGGTCGGAAGCTGGGGCGAAATGCACACCTCAAAATTTTTAAGCACGAAAAAACTTTCCCGCATTTTGGAACTGCTCCGCTCCTATCTGGGCGGGCAGTGTTTTCTTGCGTTTCGGCGTCCGCTGCACTACCGGCGGCTGTATGAGAAGACTGAGCCAAAAAACCGGACGGGAATCTATGACGATGGCATGTTCGGCTCGCCCACGCATCTGGGAACATTCGGCGACCATACCAAAAATGCGGTCGGCTGGGAGGAAGCGTGGAGCCGCGAAGAGGAGCTGGATTTTGAAGAAGAGCTCGGCGGATATGCGCCGATGGGAGGAGAAGCGGTTTTGGGAGAGCAGGAGCGCTATCCGTATTCGCTTGCGGAAACGGTCAGCCTGCTTTCCAAAATGCAGATTACCTATCTGAACCGCATCCATGACGAACGGGTCATGGAGCAGTGGAAACGGATGCAGTGGAATGCAAAGGATGCATGGAAGGGAACGGACGGATTTACCTATATCGGCTGTCATCTCGGGTATCGTTTTCGGATTACCGGCGTAGACGCCGTCTTTACGGAACGGGACGGACAGCCGGTTGCATGGTTGACCATCCGTATCCGAAACGACGGGTTTGCCGCCTGTTATCAGGAGGCGGAGGTCTGTCTCTGGAAGGGAGAAACGCCGACGGTGCTGCCGTACGATGTGCGGGAGTGGGCAGGCGGAAAAGAACAGCAGCTTCACGCGGACGTCGTTCCGGAGGAGGGCACGCTGTATTTTGGACTCCGCAGGAAATCGGACGGGCGGATCCTGTGGCTTTCCCATGAATCCGAACCGGACGGGCGCGTGCGGCTCGGAGAATTTATTCCATCGTAAAATTCCCAAGCAAAACGCTAAAATCGCTTTCCGAAGTCTGATTGGCAAAGAAAATCGTCCTGCCGTCCGCCGGATCGCGCATGGAAATCGTAACCGTATAATCGTCGGGAGACAGCTTGCGTGCAGGAACGGAAACGCAAAGCGTCTGAACGGCGCCGTTGGAGAGCGTGCGGTTATCCCAGTCCAAAGGGAGCGTCAGTGAGGTTTGGGATTTTGCGCCGGTTATGGTCAGCGTGGTGTCAAAACGGCGGTACGCCGGAGCAAAGCCGGTATTGGTTAAGGTTATCGAAAGCGAAGCGTTCTCCTCTTTTAAAGGATCAAATTCCATCGAAGAGGCGGTAATCAGGTAACGGTAGCCAAGATGGGCGTTTACATAATCGTAGCCGTTCCAGCCGTTGAAAACGCCGCCGCCTTCATAGACGGACGCTTTCCATTTGTCCAGAACCGCCGCATCGTGGCCGCCGTTGAGGTAGGAAACATGCATACGGGAAAGGTCGTTTAGGGCGGCGGAAAGATCGTTATAAGGGTTATCCAAAACCACTTCGCCGCCGTTTGGGACGAATTGGCAGAGAGTTTCCTGAAAGGCAAGCTCCTCCTCGCGCGTTCCTTTATCGGAAGGCGGGGAATCCGCCTGATGCGGTGTGTCGTCATAAGTGCCCAGATCGTAAACGGAGCCAAGCATTCCGTCGTTGTAAAGACCGAGACGGGAGGAAAGGCTTCCGTCCCACGCCTGTTCAAAGGAAACGGCGTCTTTCGAGCCGGTTACGCCGCGCAGGTGCGAAGGCGTCCGGACGGCCAGATAGATATTCTTGTCAATGACGCTGTCCAGCACCTGCATAAGCGCGGCAATGTCTTCAAAGGAGCCGTAGCGGGTATTGTTCATTTCGCCGCAGTTTCCGGTAAAGACGCCCTGAAGCGTCAAAATGGAAGCGGCATGCTCGTTGATCGCAGGAGCGATCTGCCGCATATGGGATTCAATCTGTGTACGGGATGCCGGTTCGGTGCTTTTTGCCTTCCCGTCCCAGTCGTATAAAAAGCGTACGATCAGCGAACGTCCCTCCCCGCAAAACGTGTCCAAAAGCTCGTCGAGCTGGCTGAGACCGCCGCTGCTGATGTCGGAGCCGGAATAATTGCGCAAATTGACCTCCAGCAGAATGAGAGAGCTGCTGTTGTGGGAAAGGATATTCGAACTCCATGTCCGGACAGGATCTAACCCCTCGTCGGACAGCGTATAGCCGTACATCTGGTAATATCCGCAGTAAGGGTTGGACAAAACGGCCGCCTGTTCCGTATATTCTGCACAGCGGTAGGTAATCGGATGATAGAGCTGGCGGAAGCGTACAAAAATCCATACGGCGGAGCATAGTAAGCCTGCGATCAGCAGGATGAGGATGAATTTGAAAATAGTTTTTGCTTTTATCATAATAGCGTCATTATACCATAAGCATATGATTTCGTAAATGGAGGAAGAAACATGAGCGAAACGATCGATTTTGTCATTACATGGGTGGACGGAAACGATCCGGCATGGAGAGCCGAAAAAGCGGCGTACAGCCAAAAGAGCATGGAGGACGACCGCGAGGAGAGGTATCGGGATTACGGACTTCTCCGCTATTGGTTCCGCGGCGTGGAGCAATTTGCCCCATGGGTAAGGAAGATTCATTTTGTGACCTGCGGACATCTTCCGAAGTGGCTGGATGCTAATCATCCCAAGCTGAATATCGTCAAACACGAAGAAATCATTCCGAAGGAATTTCTGCCGACCTATAACAGCAACGTCATTGAATTGTATCTGTACCGGATTCCGGAGCTGGCGGAGCATTATGTATATTTTAACGACGACATGTTTTTCCTGCGTCCGGTTTCTCCGGAGGATTATTTCCGGAACGGACTGCCCTGCGATCTGCTGGCGTTCCAGCCGGTGGTGGCAAATCCGGCGAATCCGGTCATGTCGCATTTGTTTTTAAACAACGCGCTGTTTCTTTCCCGCTATTTTGATAAAAGGGAAAACGTAAAAAAGCAGCCGGGAAAATATTTTCATTTTGGCTATCCGCCGCTTTACTTTTTTTACAATATTCTGGAGCTGGCATTTCCGAAATTTACCGGCTTTTACAATGTACATGGGCCCGCTTCGTTCTGCAGGCAGACGTATCGCGAGCTGTGGAAACGGGAAGAGGAGCTGCTTCTTGAAATGTCGTCGCATCGTTTTCGGGACAAAGAGGATCTGACCATTTATCTCTTCCGCGACTGGCAGAAGCTGACCGGAAATTTTTATGCGAAAAATCTCTTAAAGGATTTTGCCTATTTTGATCTGTCCAATGACAACCGCAGGCTGTGCGCGCTGATCCGAAACAAAAAAAAGAAAATGCTCTGCATTAACGATGCTAACGAGCAGATCGATTTTGAAAAGACGAAGGCAGAGCTTTTGGAAGCGTTCGAGACGGTACTGCCCGACCGGTCGTCGTTTGAAAAAAGGAACTAGAATTTCCGTATAGGAGGAAAAACTGTGACAGAAAAAAGCAGAACCGAGTATTCGGCACGCAATACCACGATCGCAATGTTTTCCCGTATCATCGCAATCGTAATGGGATATGTGACGCGCGTGGTATTTACGCATACGTTAAGCGAAAGCTATGTCGGAATCAACGGTTTGTTTACGGATATCTTAAATGTGCTCGCCCTTTCGGAGCTGGGGATCGGAACCGCCATTACCTATGCGCTGTACCGTCCGATCGCGGAAAAGGATATCGAGCGCCAGAAATCGCTGATGAAGCTGTTCCAAAACATGTACCGTATCGTAGCGCTTTTGATTACCGCGGCGGGACTGCTGATCATTCCGTTTATGGACTTTTTCGTGCATGATGCAGACGACGTCGGAAATGTTCTGGTTATCTATCTTTTGTATCTGGCAAATTCCGTAGTATCGTATCTGTTTGTATATAAAAAGACGCTCATCGATGCCCACCAATTGAGTTATATCGGCGTGATGTACCACACCGTTTTTCTGCTGATACAGGATGTATTTCAAATGGCGCTGCTTTTGCTTACGCACAATTTTATCCTGTATCTTCTGGTTTATCTTGTCTGCACGATCGGAAACAACGTCTGCGTGGCAAGAAAAGCGGATCGCCTGTACCCGTATCTGCGCGAGAAGGACATTGCGCCGCTGCCGAAGGAGGAGCGGAAGGGGATCGTCAGAAACATCCGCGCGATGCTGATGCACAAGATTGGAAATGTCGTTGTCAATAATACGGATAATCTGCTGCTGTCTGTGATGGTCGGCATTGTCAGCGTAGGAAAATATTCCAATTATTACCTCATCATAGGCTCCATCCGTCAGGTATTGGATCAGGCGTTTCAGGGGATTACGGCAAGCGTCGGGAACCTCGGGGTAACGGAGGACAAGGAAAAGGTAAAAACCGTTTTTGAATCCTCCTTTTTCATCGGCCAATGGCTGTACGGCTTTGCCACCATCTGCCTGTACGAGCTGATCAATCCGTTTGTAAGCATCAGCTTTGGCAGCAAATATCTGTTTGCGCAGAATTTGGTTCTCGTGCTGTGCATGAACTTTTTTGTGACCGGTATGCGGCAGGCAACGCTGGTGTTTCGTGATTCGCTGGGACTGTTCTGGTATGACCGCTATAAATCGCTGGCGGAGGCGGCGATCAATCTTTTGGTATCGATCGTTTTGACACTGCGCTTCGGGGTAGTCGGCGTCTTTTTGGGCACCTTTGTCAGTACGATGACCACCTCCTTCTGGATCGAGCCGTATGTGCTTTACCGGAAGCGGCTGCAAGCGCCGCTGTTTCCGTATTTTGCGCATTACGCCGTTTATTCCGTCGTGCTGGCGGCTGCAGGCTGGATAACCAATGCCGTCTGCACGCAGGTAACCGGAAGCGTTGTTCAGGTACTGATCCTGCGGCTTTTGATCTGTGCGGCCGTACCGAATCTTTTGTGGCTGCTCCTGTATCATCGAACAAAGGAATTCCGCTATATCTGCGGAAAACTGTGGGAATTAAAAACGGGAGAGCCGGCGGGAGCCAAAAAAGAGGAGGCGGCAAAACCGCTGAGCGAAACGGAATCCCAGTTGGTGGATATCCTTTGCTGCGCGATGCGGGAGGAAAAACCGGCGCCGCGTTACGCCATGTCCGACGAGGAATGGCGGGATGTCTTGGATAAAGCCAACCGTCATGCGGTGCTGCCGCTGATGTATGAGATTTTAATCGAGCAGCAGATGCCCAAAATGCGGAAGGATTACATGGTGCTGATGGTCAGAAAAACGGTGCGGCAGAGTTATCGTTTGCTGTACCGCAGTCATATACTGATAGAAAGGCTGCGTGAGCATAACGTTTCCGCGGCGGTGCTGAAGGGCGTTGCAACCGCGGGCGTTTATCCGGTGCCGGAGCTGCGGAAATCAGGGGATATCGATTTTCTTCTTACGGATGAAACCCAGTTGGAGCAGGCAAAAGAGGCGGCGCAGGAATGCGGCTATACGGTTACGGAGGAACAGGTAGCGTTGCATCATCTGGTCATGATCAATGAAGAAGGGATTGAATTGGAGCTGCATACGATGTTAGCGGAGCCGTTTGACAATTCCAAGATCAATCATTACCTGAAATCCTGTCTGGCGGAAATACCGGAGCATATCGTACAAAAAGAGGTCATGGGATATGAATTTCCGGTGCTGTCGGACGGCTATCATGCCTATGAACTGCTGCTTCATATGCTGCAGCATTTCCTGCGCTCGGGGTTTGGATTAAAGCTGTTGTGCGACTGGGTATATTTTTGGAACCGTCCGGTAGACGACGAGGAGCTTTCGCTTTATCTTCGTTTGACGAAAGAAAGCGGTTTGTCTGGTTTTTCCGATATGATTACCTCGGTCTGCGTGTATTTTTTGATTCTGGATCCGGAGTGCGGACTGTGCAGGAGGACGGAGCGGATCAAAAAAGAAATCGCTTTTGGTTTTTTAAAAGATATCCTCGAAGCGGAGGAATTCGGAAAATCGGGAACCGACCGCATGGTAACGCTGCGCGGTACGCATTTGGTTGATTATATTCGGGAATTTCATCATCAGATGCATTTGAACTATCCGAAAGCCGGAATGGTATTTTTGTTCTGGCCGGCGCTGTGGTGCTCGACGTTATACCGGTTCCACCGGAACAACCGTACCATCCGCAAGCTGAACGGGGCGGAGATCTTAAAAAAGGCGGGAGAGCGCAGCCGCAGGATGGAATCCCTGAAATTGTTTGAAAAAGAAAAATAATGACAATCCAGAAGAATAAGGACGAAAATTAGTTTTGCAATAGTTGACGGTTGAAAAAAACAAGACTATAATGACATTAGCTAAAGTTTTTTGTTTGCGTGCGAAGAATAAAAATAAAAGGAAAACGATACGAAGCGGTTTTAACCGTTAGTATAATTTTAAGAAAAGGGGGGAGAGAGATGAGCACTTACGAAAAACCAGTAGTATTCGTGAACGAAGGCGTTGCGGAAGGAATCTTTGCAGGCAGCGGCGAATTAGAGTGCTGGACGGTTGAACCGGTATCCGTACAGGATTGGAGCGGTTCTCATCACGTTTTTGAGATTCGCTGTGTACATTCTACATCAGTAGCGCATATTTCTTCAGCAACAACAGTGACGCTTACCTTCAGCAATACGCTTACGGATGCCTACTCGGAATTCCCAGTTTCGTGGAGTGGCAATACGGTAGTAATTACCCGTACGCTTTTAGCGGACGCTTACCATTCCGGCGATGTGATGACGTATAAGGTATGGGTAAAGGCAGCAGATGAGGCGACGACAAAGGCACTTTCCTGTACCGGTGCAACTATTAAGTGTACCCATGAAAGAAATGTTCAGGGCGAGCTTGATTGATGAGGTATTGTGGTAAGTAAGCGCATGTGGAAAAGGGGACTGCGGCACAGACCTTGTGTTCTGTGCGCAGTCCTTTTTCCATACAAAGGCAGAGGCTCCGGCGAAAGCGCAGCTTCAAAAAGGAAGGAAGCTCCGGAATATGAAAGAAAAAGTAAAATTTATCATAGGAAGGATCAAGGCAGGGCGTCTTCAGGAAATGTGGCGTCAGACAAAGTGGATCTACCAGTATGCAAGGCATTATTGGTTTGCTATGGTTTTTTATACGCTGCTGGGACTGGTCAGTACGGTTTTAGCGCTGGCGACGAGCTATGTTTCCAAAGATCTGGTCAACATCATAACCGGTTATGACGCCGGCTCTGTGGTAAAGACGTTTTGCATGATGATCGGACTGAATGTCGGAACGACCTTTTTAAGCCAGATCTCGGATTTTGCGGCAAGCTATCTGAGTATGCGCGTGGATGCGGAGATCAAATCGGATATCTTCGCGAAAATTCTGGTTACGGACTGGGAATCGCTGACCGGCTACCATACCGGAGACCTGCTGACGCGATGGGGTTCGGATGCCTCCGCCATTTCTTCGGGCGTATTAAATTTCATTCCGAATGCGGTCATCTATGTTTTCCGTTTTATCAGCGCGTTTGCAATGGTTGTGGTCAACGACGCTTCCTTTGCGGTTTTTGCGTTTTTAGGGATGCCAGTCAGTTTGATCCTGTCCAAGACGCTGCTGCGGCGCATGGTCAACAACAACCAGAGAAGCGCGGCTATGGGTGCGAAGATGTCCGGATTTAATCAGGAAACCTTTTCCAATATTCAAGTCATCAAGGCGTTTGACCTGATCCGGCTTTATGTGGCAAGACTGAAACAACTGCAGAAGGAATACATAGGCATGAAAATGGATTTTCAGAAAATGTCCATGGGAACGTCCCTGCTGCTTTCGACAGTGGGACTTTTGGTTTCCTATGCCTCTTACGGATGGGGAATCTATCGTGTCTGGAGCGGAGCGATCGATTACGGTACCATGACGATGTTTCTGGGGTTGTCGGGTACCCTGACCGGAACCTTAAGCAATCTGACGTCGCTGGTGCCGACCTCCATCGGACTTACCACATCGGCGGGGCGTCTGATGGATATTCTGGATATGCCAAGAGAAGATTACAGTGCGGATGATGAGGTAAAAGCGTTTTTAGAAGCGCATCGCATGGAGGGCGTAAGCCTCTATGTCAACGATCTGCAGTACAGCTACCGGAACGGAACGGAGGTGTTCCGCCATGCCTCGATGGAGGCGCATCCGCATGAGGTGGTTGCTTTGGTCGGCCCGTCCGGAGAGGGGAAAACAACCATGATCCGGCTGATCCTATCGCTGATCCAGGGACAGGACGGCGGCGCGCTGCTGACCGGAGGAGACGAATCGGTGCCTTTGTCTCCGTCTACAAGAAAGCTGTTTTCCTATGTGCCGCAGGGAAATACAATGTTTTCGGGAACGATTGCGGAGAATATGCGAAATGTCATGCCGGAGGCAACGGATGACGAGATCATAGAAGCGTTGAAGCTGGCGTGCGCGTGGGATTTTGTCGAACGGCTGCCGGAGGGAATCCACAGCAAGATCATGGAGCGCGGCGGCGGATTTTCCGAGGGACAGGCGCAGCGTCTGTCCATTGCAAGAGCGCTGCTCCGCCATTCGCCGCTGCTGCTTTTGGATGAAGCAACCTCTGCGCTGGATGTGGCGACGGAGCGGCGGGTATTGAAAAATATCATGACGGATGAATATCCGCGTACCTGTATCGTAACGACGCACCGCCCGTCGGTCTTAAATATATGCAAACGAGTATATGCCATCAGGGATAAGAAATGCGTGGTGCTTGCGGAGGAAGAAATCAACGAGATGATACGTAATTTTTAGGCGGAAAAATCCTTATCGATCTCATTTTTGATGACGTCTACGGCTTCTTGGGAAATGGTGCATCCGAGCCGGAAGGTCGAAATCCGTACGCTAAGCCGTTCGATAAAGGAAAGCATATGCCGCATCATGGATTTGTTCCAGAGCGGCGAGATCAGGCGCTGGAGAAGGAATAGCTGCTTTTGGTCGTCGGAAAGCGGCAGCAGCCGGTTGGTTTCGTCCTGCTTTAACAGGATCACGCCGCCCAGCTCGTAGGTACGGGTATCGCAGATTCCGGAGGTGCCGCACCAGGGGATTCCGTAAATGACCGCATGACCGTCTGCGATTGCCATCAGGTTTAAATCGCCGTTTATGACCGGAGTATGGTAATACTGGTTCCAAAGTCCGGTGTGGGTGGACTTTCCGGTGCCGGACGAACCGGAAAATAACCATGCTTTTTCCCGATAGAGAATCGATGCGGAATGAATCGCGTACATATCATGGCGCTCCGCCAGATAGAGAAAAGCGATCCGGATGGCGTGAAACAATTCATAGACCAGCGTATCGTCATACGGAGGCGTGCAGTAAAAGACCGCCCGTTTCCCGCTTTTGGCAAGGCGGGCTTCTTTGAGCACAGAAGAAGACGGAAACAGCAAAACATAGCAGTCCAGCGTTTCATAGACGCAAAGCTGCGGATCGCGGAACAGATAAACCCCGTTTTCCCGCAAAGGAGGTTCGTCTTCGGACACCACGATCGTCTGGTCCGTATAACATTTTTCCTGCGCCGGATGGTCGAAGGAGATCTCGAACGGAGCGAATTCTTCGGAGAAGGCTTCCTTCGGACCGCAGAGCTTTAAGATCAATCCGGCAATATCCAGATACCGGCAGGCTTCTTCCAAAACCGGCGCCGGCTCCTCCAAAATGATCCCATGCGCTTTTAACAGAAATACAAAATGCTCCACATCCTGCCGGAATTCTTCCGTATCGTCCGGCGAGATCTGAAATTCTTCCGCCGCCAGTTCCGTCAGCTCGGGCAGCTCCAGCGGATTTTTCAGCAGCTCCCAGATGACCACGCCGGTTTCGTTGAGCTGGATGCCGCGTCTCTGGCTGGCGATCATCTGTCCGTAAGGCAGCAGATAGGCGACGCCGGCAAGTCTGGTTAAAAGATAGTCGGGATTTTGTCTCATGGAATACCTCCGAATAAACCGTTGATTTCGATAATTCATTATAGCATTTAAGGGAAGAAAATGCTACAATGCCTTTAGCAAAATAAAAAACAGGGGATGATTGCGCATGGAAGAAAAAGAAGAAAAAAAAGAGCAGGGGCAGATGTTGGATATTGAACAGCTTTTGAAGGAAGGCAGGGTTCTGCAGTTAAAACCGCAGGGGTACAGCATGTACCCGCTTTTTGTGCCGGGAAGGGATGAAGCGCGGATTGCCCCGATCGGAACGCATACGCTGAAACGGGGCGACGTCGTATTGTACCGGAGGGATCACAGCATTCTGGTGCTGCATCGGATCGTGAAAAAAAATGCGTCCGGCATTTATCTGGTCGGAGACAATCAGGCGGAGATCGAAGGTCCGCTGCGGGAGGATCAGATGAAGGGGATCCTGATCGGACTGGTTCGAAAAGGAAACTATGTGCCCGTCAGCAATCCCCTTTACCGTCTATATGCTTCGGTATGGCTGGCACTGCGCCCGCTGCGTCCCCCGATTTCCAGAACCATTGCAAAATTAAAGCGGCTGGGACGTAAGATTAAAAAGTAACGTTTCTGCGTCCGGCGAGAAGCTTTGCACCTTGTATGATCAGAAGAACGCCGGAAGCGATCCCTCCGATCAGAATACAGATTCCGATGGCAAGGCTGCATGCGCCGGATACGCCCATAGTTTTGAAAATTTTTTCTGACATCATTCGATACCTCCAGAATTCATTTTTGTGTTTGGATGTCATATATTATAGCATACTTTTCTTGCAAATTGGAAGATGATTTGGTAGGATTGCTTATGGTACGATAACCGAAACGGAAAAGGAGCAAAAACAATGGATTGGTTTGAAATCGTAAAAGCGGTAATTTTTGGTATTGTGGAAGGAATTACGGAATGGCTTCCGATCAGCAGTACCGGACATATGATTCTTTTAAATGAATTTCTTCCGCTGGATGTTTCCAAAGAATTTTACAGTATGTTTGAGGTGGTCATCCAGCTCGGCGCGATCCTCGCGGTCGTGATCCTGTTCTGGAAACAGATCTGGCCGTTCGGCAGGAAGGACAATGCAAAACCGCTTGCATCAAGCGGTGCAGGCGCGTGGATCAAGAGCGATATTTTTGTGCTTTGGTTCCATATTCTGGTGTCCTGCGTTCCGGCTGCCATCGTCGGGATCTTATTTGACGAATGGTTTGAAAAATGGTTTTATAATTACCAGACGGTTGCAATCATGCTGATTTTATTCGGCGTTGCCTTTATTATGATCGAAAATGACCAAAAGGGAGCAAAAGCACGCATCTCCTCTCTCAGCGGCATTACTTATCGGACGGCGTTGTATATCGGGATTTTTCAATTGATCGCCGCTGTATTTCCGGGGACCTCGCGGTCCGGAGCCACGATCGTCGGCGCGCTGATCTTGGGCGTTTCCAGAACCGTTGCGGCGGAGTATACGTTTTTTCTGGCGATTCCGGTCATGTTCGGGGCAAGCCTCTTGAAATTAGTAAAATTTGGATTTGATTTTTCGCCGCAGGAAATCGTTATTCTCGCGGTCGGAATGGCGGTTGCGTTTCTGGTATCGTTGTTCGTGATCCGGTTTTTGATGGAATATATCAAGAAGCATGATTTTGAAGTCTTTGGGTGGTATCGGATCGTGCTGGGAATCATTGTACTGTTGGCAGGACTTTTGGGACTTCTTTAAGCCTGCCGGAATCGGGACGGACGGGATTTATGCTGAAGATTTATCAGATGTGCATA
Organism: uncultured Lachnospiraceae bacterium; assembly: GCA_947591115.1. Lineage (GTDB taxonomy): Bacteria > Bacillota > Clostridia > Lachnospirales > Lachnospiraceae > Roseburia. The sequence continues at coordinate 14,700 of CANQCX010000017.1, forward strand.
AGGCCGCTTTTGGAGGATGCGGTTTTTGAAGAAAAACTAAAACAGGTAAACGCGAAACGGAGAGAAAAGGCGCTCCGTTACCGCAGCAAAGAAGATCGGTGCAGATCCCTTGCAGCCGGTCTTTTGATTCGGGAGGGACTGCTTCGGGAGGGGATTTCCTATGAGACGGCGCAGTTTGGCGATACCGAATACGGAAAACCCTTTCTAAAGGACGGAGCGGTTCATTTTAACTGCAGTCATTCCGGCGATTATGCCGTAGCAGTTTTTTGCAGCCGAGAGGTTGGAATCGATGTAGAGCATGGCGCGCGTCTTCTGGGAGAAAAAGGGCAAACGCAGATGCAGCGCATTGCAGGCAGGGCGTTTACCGCAAACGAACGGGAGCAGCTTGCCAATCGAAAGGGCGATGCGCGCCGGAGGGAGTTTCTGAGGCTTTGGACCTGCAAAGAAAGCTATGCCAAAGCAGCGGGACTGGGACTTAGAATGGAGCTGTCCCGGATCGATACCGCAAAAACGGGATATTTTTATACGGAAACAATCGAAAACGACTATGTAGCAAGCGTCTGCACATTAGAGGAGCCGGAAATTTTTTCGGATTGCAGAACGGAGCGGATCATAGTAAAATAAAAGGATAGGAGCAGAGGCGTTATGTATGATGAACTTACGGAAAAAGATATCCAAAAAATGGAGGAGGAAATTGAACACCGGAAGCTGGTCGTCCGCAAACAGGCGCTGGAGGATGTAAAAACGGCAAGAGCGCAGGGGGATCTCAGCGAGAATTTTGAGTACAAGGCTGCCAAGCAGTTTAAAAATGAGAACGAAAGACGGATCCGTTATCTGGAAAAAATGATAAAGACTGCAGTGGTCATTTCGGAAGAATCCGCAGAGGATGAAGTCGGGATGAACAATACGGTCGATGTGTATTTTGAGGACGACGACGAGACAGAGACCTATAAGCTTGTGACGACGGTGCGCAGCAATTCCTTAAAAAATCTCATCAGCCGCGAATCGCCGCTGGGAAAAGCCATTTTCGGGCATAAAGTCGGAGACCGCTGCGAGGTGGTAGTCAACGATTCCTATTCTTATTTCGTACAGATCAAGCGGATCGAAAACACCGTAGACGACGGCAGCGACGCACTCCGTAAATTTTAAAGGACAAGGAATGAAAAGCATGAAAGTATCGGAATTATTAAAAAAAGATCAGGTAACCATTTCCTGCGAGATGTTTCCGCCCAAGAAGGGTTCGCAGCTGGAAGATTATAAAGAAACCGCAGCCAAAATGGCGCAGCTGAAACCGGCGTATTTAAGCTGCACGTACGGCGCTGCCGGAGGCACATCCGATTATACGGTAGAGATTGCGGATGCCATCAACCAAAACGGCGTACCGGCGATCGCGCATCTGACCTGCGCATCGTCCACGAAGGAGAAGGTTCGTTCCGTAATCGAAGAATTAAAGGCGCGCCGGATCGAAAATATTCTGGCGCTGCGCGGCGACATTCCGGAGCATGTGGATTTCCCGCTGCCGAACCAGTATCATCACGCGATCGAGCTGATCGCCGATATTAAAGAGGCGGGCGATTTCTGCATCGGAGGCGCATGTTATCCGGAGGGACATCCGGAGGCGGCAAGCAGGGAGGAGGATCTGCAGCATCTAAAAGAAAAGGTGGATGCGGGCTGCGACTATCTGACGACGCAGATGTTTTTCGACAATAATATCTATTACAATTTCATGTACCGCGTGTTAAGAAAAAATATCCGCGTTCCGGTGGTGGCGGGTATCATGCCGGTTACGAATGCGGGACAGATCGGTCGTATCGTATCGCTTTCGGGAAATCTGGTTCCGGCTAAGTTTCTTACGATCGTAGACCGTTTTGCGGATGATCCGAAGGCAATGAAGCAGGCGGGGATCGCATACGCGACCGAGCAGATCATCGATCTGATCGCAAACGGCGTGAACCACATCCATATTTATTCCATGAACCGTCCGGACATTGCAGGAAAGATCATGGATAATTTATCGGATATTTACATACGGGAATAGATTAAGAAGCGTTTCGGGGAGGTACGGATATGGCGAAAAAAAGCAAGAGCGGGAAAAAGGATGTCATTTCGCTGGTCATTATGGCAGTCGGGATCGTGGTCATTTTGTTTTCCGCGTATCAGTTGTATAAAATCATGCAGGACTATCATAAAGCGAACAAGCTGTACGGCGATCTGGAAGATGCCTATGTAACGGAGAATCGGGAGGATGAGGACGATAATACCGAGGAGATTCCCTGGTACGAATATGCCAGCGTGGATTTAAAAAGCGTCAAAAAAGAAAATTCCGACGTCATCGGCTGGATTTACTTTGAAAATGAAGACATCAGCTATCCGATCCTCTATTCCGGCGATAACGAGTCGTACCTCCGTACGGCGTTGGACGGTTCTTCCGCAACCGCCGGCTCCATTTTTCTGGAGGGATTAAACAGTCCGGATCTGGAGGACTGCCACACGATCATTTACGGGCACAACATGAAGGATTTAAGCATGTTCGGACGACTCAAGTACTATAAGAAATCGGGGTATTATCCGGACCATGCCTATTTTCAGATTTTTAAGGACAATGTCGTATACCGCTATCAGATTTTCGCGTTTGCGGATGTAGCGGCGGACAGCTTTGTGTACGCGGTTCCGTTTTCGGCGGACAATACGTTTCAGGAATTTATCAACGATATTTATAAGAGTTCCTATGAGGACAC
>CANQCX010000018.1 GCA_947591115.1 uncultured Lachnospiraceae bacterium
CCGGCGCATACGCATAATTACGTCGAGGTCATCTACATGTGCAGCGGAAGCACGCATCATGTCATTAACGGAACGGACGTATATTTAAATCAGGGCGATCTGACGAACCGGATCCAGATCCAGATCCGTTCCAAAGACGAGATCGGTCTTTTGTCCGGAGGAATCAACGATTTTATCCAGAATCTCCAGCAGATCATGGTTAAGATCAAAAACGGCTCCGAAAAAATGCAGGAATCCGTTTCCAGTATGAATAACGGCGTGCAGGATTCCAACGAGAGCGTAGGCAATGTTTCCGCCGTTATGCAGCAGTTGGCGGCAAGTATGCAGGAGGTTGCCGCGACAGTCGATGAGCTGAACGGCAGTATGCAGGAGATCATGGACGCAGTCCGCAATGTCAATCAGGAAACCGAGGACGGCGACGCCTTAGTCGATGAGATTAAGGTACGCGCAACCGGCATCAAAGGCGATACGGAAGCAAAGAAGAATAATATCCAGCAGGTTATGGATGAAAAACAGGTCGTTTTGATGAGCTCGATCGAGGAGAGCAAAAAGGTAGAGGAGATCAACCATCTGACGGATGATATTCTCGAAATTGCAAGCCAGACGAACCTGCTGGCGTTAAACGCTTCCATCGAGGCGGCGCGCGCCGGAGAAGCCGGAAAAGGCTTTGCCGTTGTTGCGGAGGAAATTCGGGTGCTTGCGGACAACAGCCGCCAGACGGCGAATAATATTCAGGAGATCAGCAAGCAGGTGGTTGAATCGGTAGAATCGCTGATGACAAATGCCAATGACCTTATTGATTTCATGCAGCAATCGGTTCTGGATGACTATAAGGAATTTGAAAGCGCGGCGGATCTGTATTATCAGGATGCGGAAAAGATGAATGTGATCGTATCTACGTTTCAGGATAATATGCAGCTTCTGCAGAAAACCATGTCGGAAATGGCGGTCGGAGTGGAAAATATTTCCACAGCGATGGGCGAGAGCGCGCAGGGCGTGACCGAAGCCGCCAATAATGTAGGGCAGCTTGCCAATTCCATTTCCGGAATCAAAGAAGAGGCGGAAAGCAATCTGAATATTTCCAACCAGCTTCAGGCGGAGGTTGACCGGTTCCGGAAGATATAAGACCAAAAAACAGCATAGAACGTCAAGCCAAAGAGACAACCTGCGGCTTGGCGTTTTTTCTTTTTTTAGGTTATGTTTTACTTTTTCCGCAATCTATGGTATAAAGATTAAGAAAGCAATTATAGATTGGGGGAAGGAAAAGTGAAGAAGAAATTTTTTAGAAGCATGGTTTCCGTATCGCTGTGCGGTCTTCTGGCGGCGGGCTGCGCGGGTCAAAACGCATCGGAGCCGTCTACGGAGTCCGTAGCGGAGGAGGTATTTGGGGTAGATACCGGTGCAGATACCGCGCTGGACAACGGCGACGTTACGATTACCATACGTGCGGAGGCGAACAATTTTGACGTTTTGACCAAAATGGAAAAAAGCTTTCAGGAGGAGTATGCGGGACAGGCGAATTTTACGTTTGAGTTTATCGAACAGCCGGATGCGGATACGAAAAAGGACATTCTAGGCGATATTCACAATGCCGCGGACATCTTTTTCTTCGCGGACGACCAGCTTTCCAGCATGGTTGCCGGCGGTGCACTCGAAGCTGTACCGAATGCGGATGAAGTAAGAAAGGCCAACTCCGAAGGCTCCATAGAAGCCGCTACGATCGGCGATACGCTGTATGCGTACCCGATGAGCGCGGACAACGGCTACTTCCTGTATTACAATAAAGCGTATTTTACGGAAGAAGACGTGCAGACGCTGGATCGGGTTTTGGAGATTTGCGCGCAGAACGGAAAGAAATTTTCCATGCAGTGGGATTCCGGCTGGTACCTGTATTCGTTTTTCGGAAATACGGGAATGGAATTCGGGATCAACGACGACGGCGTAACCAATCACTGCAACTGGAATACGACCGAGGGCGCGATCACAGGCGTGGATGTGGTCAATGCAATGCTGGATATCGCGCGCAGTCCGGGATTTTTAAACGGACAAGATTCCGATTTTCCGGCGGGAGCGAAGGACGGATCGATCATCGCGGCGGTCAGCGGCGTCTGGAATGCAATGGAAATCCAGCAGGCATGGGGCGAAAATTACGCGGCGGTTAAGCTTCCGACGTTTACCTGTGCGGGACAGCAGATTCAGATGTCTTCGTTTGTCGGCTACAAAATGGTAGGGGTAAACTCCTACAGCGATCATCTTGCATGGGCGCTGAAGTTTGCGGACTGGATCACAAATGAACAGAATCAGACCTTGAGATTTGAGGAACGGGGACAGGGCCCGTCCAACATCAATGCGGCAGCTTCCGATGCGGTTGGACAGACTCCGGCGATACAGGCGGTGCTTGCCCAGTCGGAATACGGCGTTTTGCAGCGTGTCGGAAATAACTACTGGAATCCGTTTTTGGATTTTGGCGCAACACTGGCGGCGGGAAATCCGCAGGGATTGGAGCCGCAGGAGATCATTGATACTCTGGTAGCCGGAATTACGGCGTCCACCGTAAACTAGAAAGGAGGAGATTCCCATGAGCAAACAAAAAAAGAAAGTCAGCACGAAATTGATCTTGCTTCTTCCGGTATTTATTCTCGGGATCGTGTGTCTCCTCTCGAATATTATATCCGTATGGAACCTGCAGAGCGTAAACGCCAACGCAACGCGGATGGCAAATGAATATATGGTCGGGATCAGCAAGCTTTCCGACATTCAGAAGGAAACGCAGAACGTACACCGGCTGGGACTGTCCCATATCGTGGCGACGGATCTGGACACGATGATCTCGCTGGTGGCGGAGATCCGGAATCAGGAAGCGGTGGTGGAAGGTTATCTGGAAGACTTCCAAAGCTTTGTAACTCCGGAGCAGCAGGAAAATTACAACGGTCTTCTGGAAAATTATCAGGGTTTGAAATGGGAGACGGCCAATCTTCTGGCATTCAGCGCAAACGGCGATAACCAGCCGGCGTTTGCACTTGCAAACGGCGCGATTTCAGACTATTCGACCGCCATGCAGGGTTACATAGACATTCTGAGCGAGGATATGCAGACCAGAGCGCAGGAGGCAAGGGATCAGCAGGGGCGTGTTTACGCACAGGCGCTTGCACTGAGCATCATATTTGTCATTGTCAGCATTATAGCGCTGGCGGCGACGCTGCTGAGCGTATTCCGGCTGGTTATTTCCCCGCTGGGCAAAACGCAGCATGAGATCGGGAATATCATTACCGATATCGACAACCGGCAGGGCGATCTTACCCGTCGTGTGACGATTCTTTCGAATCGGGAAATTGCCGAGGTCGGAAACGGCATCAATGTATTTATGGGAAAATTACAGGATATCTTTAAGATCATTACCAGTAATTCCCGCAAGATGGAAGAAGTGGTCAGCGAAGTGCGCGACAGCGTGCTGACGTCGAACCACAGCGTGGAGGATTTGTCCGCCTTGACGGAGGAATTGTCCGCGACCATGCAGGAGATGTCCTCCAGCGCCTCTATTGTCAGCGCCAATGCGGATGCGGTAAAGGCGGAGGTAAATACGATGGTCGATCAGATTTCCGGCATTATGGATTACACCACCGTCATGAAGGAACATGCGGACAGCATGGAAGAAGCGGCGCGTAAAAATATGGATTCTACGGAGCGCAAGATCAGTGACATTATGGTGGTTCTGGAACAGGCGATCAACGAAAGCGCAAGCGTCAATCAGGTCAACAGCCTGACAAACGATATTTTAAATATTGCAAGCCAGACGAACCTGCTGTCGTTAAACGCTTCCATTGAAGCGGCAAGAGCCGGAGAAGCAGGAAGGGGCTTTGCGGTTGTTGCATCGGAGATCAGCCAGCTTGCGTCGGCCAGTCAGGAGGCTGCGAACCGGATTCAGCATATCAACGGCATTGTAACGCAGGCGGTAAATAATCTGGCGGAGAATGCCAACGATCTGGTTGTTTTCATGAAGGAGTCCATTCTTCCGGAATTCAAGAATTTCGTCAACAGCGGTACGGAGTATAAAGAGAAAGCCAATAATATCGAGTACTCCATGAGCGAATTTACGGAGCGTATGGAAGGTTTGAAAGGCACGATGGAGGAGATCGCGGATGCGATCAGCTCGGTTGCATATTCCATTAACGAGGGCGTGAACGGAATCAGCAGCGCGGCAAACAGCACCTCCGTCCTGCTGTCCGATATGGAAAGCATCGCCCGTCACATGGATGACAATCAGGCGATTGCGGCGAGCCTGAAGCAGGAGACGGAAGTCTTTACCCAGATGTAAAAATCTGAATATTTTAAAAAATAATGAGCAACATAAGATGGAATAAATTTTTATGAAAGGAGACCGTCTTATGTCGCTCATTTATAAGGAAATTGGAGATTTCAGCGTACAGGCATTTTGTGAGAACACATTCAAAACGATTACGAAGAAGGATATTCTTGGTAAGTGGGGTGTGTTCTTCTTTTATCCGGCGGATTTTACGTTCGTATGTCCGACGGAATTGGAGGATCTTGCGGAACAATATGAGGAGTTTAAAAAATCCGGCTGTGAAATTTATGCCGTATCCTGCGATACGCATTACGTACACAAAGCATGGCACGATGCCTCCGAGCGTATCAAAAAGATTACGTATCCGATGCTGGCGGATCCGACTCATGCACTTGCAAAGGATTTTGAGGTGTATATCAAGTCCGACGGACTTGCCGAGCGCGGAAGTTTTATTGTAAATCCGGAAGGAAAGATCGTAGCCTACGAAGTAATAGCAGGAAACGTGGGAAGAAATGCGCAGGAGCTGCTCCGCAGGGTAAAAGCGAGCCAGTTTGTTGCAGAGCATGGCGATGAAGTGTGTCCGGCAAAATGGCAGCCGGGCGGCGAAACTTTAAAGCCGAGTCTGGATCTGGTCGGGGTGCTGTAGCCATGACAAAGGAGCAACAGGATCAGCTTTACGACGTGGTAATCATCGGCGGCGGTCCGGCAGGACTGACCGCGGCGATCTACCTTGCGCGGGCCTGCTACCGCGTGGTCGTTGTAGAAAAAGAAAAATTCGGAGGACAGATAACGATTACGGAGGAAGTGGTCAATTATCCCGGCGTTATCCGTACCAGCGGAGAAGAACTGACCTCCCATATGAAAAAACAGGCCGAAAATTTCGGCGCGGAATTCTTGTCTGCGGAAGTGGAGTCACTGTCGGAGAACGGCGGCATCAAGGAAATTCATACGAAAACCGATACGCTGTTTTCCCTCGGGATCCTGCTTGCAACCGGAGCGCATCCGCGTATAATCGGATTTGAGGGAGAGGAAAAATACAAAGGACGCGGCGTGGCTTACTGCGCTACCTGCGACGGCGAGTTCTTTCGGGGAAAGGAAGTATTCGTCGTAGGCGGAGGCTATGCCGCCGCGCAGGAAAGCCTGTTTCTGACCAAATACGCAAGGCACATTACGGTGCTGGTAAGAGAGGAAGATTTTACCTGTGCAAAATCCGTAGCGGATCCGGTCAAAAACCATGAAAAAATCACAGTGCATACCGGCGTCGTCGTAGAAAAGGTGGAGGGCGGTTCGGTCTTAAACTCCATTACCTACAAAAATCTGTCAGACGGCAAAACGGTAACCTATCGAGCCGAGGACGGAGAAAATATCGGCGTCTTTGTTTTTGCCGGATATGAACCTGCAACGGCTCTTGTTGACGGCTTGGTCGAATTGAATGAACAGGGGTATGTGGTTACGGATCAAAACCAGAAAACGAGCGTTGACGGAATTTATGCGGCGGGAGACGTCTGCGTCAAGAATCTGCGTCAGGTTGTGACCGCCGTCGGCGACGGCGCGCTTGCGGCAACGGAATTGGAGCGTTACGCGGCGGCGATGCAGACAAAAACGGGACTGCGTCCGCAGGTGCCGGTAAAGGAAAAGAAAAAAGAGAACGAAAAAGAAGAAGTGTTTACGGATGACGTGCGTTCCCAGCTTGGCATGTTATTTGAAAAAATGGAGCATCCGCTGATCTTGCGTCTTTTTCTGGATGAAAATGCGCTGTCACGTGAATTGCACGATTATATGACGCGGCTTACCCACATGACGGAAAAACTTACGGTGGAAGTAGAGCCGAGCCGGAGCGCGGAGGGACTGCCCTGCGTGCGCGTCTGCCGGAAGGACGGCGTCTGGACGGGACTGGCGTTCCATGGGGTTCCGGGCGGACATGAGTTTTCTTCGTTTGTCATGGGTTTGTACAATGTGTCCGGAGAAGGGCAGCCGGTAGAGCAGTCCGTCAAAGATCGGGTGCATAAAATTACAAAGCCGATGCATATTACGGTCATGGTATCGCTGTCCTGCACGATGTGTCCGGAGCTGGTCACTGCGGTACAGAAGCTGGCGTCCATGAATGAGAACATCAAAACCGACATCTACGATATCGCGCATTTTCCGGCGCTGCAGAAAAAGTATCAGGTTATGAGCGTTCCCTGCATGGTCATCAATGACGGACAGCCGCTCTTTGGAAAAAAGAATCTGGAACAGGTGCTGGAGCTTCTGGAAGCGCAGTAGCGGCGGCATGGCACAAAGCAGACGCCGTCTCGGCTGCGCTTTGTGCCGCTGTTCATTTTCGTAAAAAAATATTTGACGTATATAGCGGTTTGAGGGAAAATAAAAGAAAAAGATTTATGATAGACAGGGGGGTTCACATGAAAAAAACAAAGATCATATGTACGATGGGACCGGCGACGGACAATCCGGAGGTAATGCGGAAATTGGTTCAGGAAGGAATGGATATTGCCCGTTTTAATTTTTCCCATGGCACGCACGAGGAACAGAAGGCGCGTATGGACATGTTAAAGAAGATACGCGACGAGGAGCGGAAGCCGATTGCCATTCTGCTGGATACCAAAGGGCCGGAGATCCGTACCGGCGTGTTAAAGGACGGAAAAAAGGTTATGCTGACCGAGGGCGCGACGTTTACGCTGACAAGCGAAGCGTGCGAGGGCGACGAAACGCGCGTGTCGATTACATACGGAGGACTTTCCAATGATGTACATGCAGGCAGCCGTATTTTGATCGACGACGGTCTGATCGAACTAAAAGTAATGGAAAAAAAGGAAAACGATTTGATCTGTACGGTCGTAAACGGCGGCGAGCTGGGCGAACGGAAAGGAGTCAACGTGCCGAATGTTTCGGTGCGGCTTCCGGCGATTACGGAGCAGGATCGGGACGACATCCGCTTTGGCGTGGAGCAGAATATTGATTTTATCGCGGCTTCTTTTGTACGGAATGCCGAGTGCATCATGGAGATCAAAGCCGTTTTAAAAGAGTGCAATGCGCCGCAGATCCCGATCATTGCAAAGATTGAAAATGCGGAGGGACTGGAAAATATCGACGAGATCATCCGCTGCGCGGACGGCATCATGGTTGCGCGCGGCGATCTGGGCGTTGAGATTCCGGCGGAGGAAGTGCCGTACATCCAAAAAGTGATGATCCAGAAATGCAACGACAATTTCAAGCCGGTCATTACCGCAACCCAGATGCTCGATTCCATGATCCGCAATCCGCGGCCAACCCGAGCGGAGGTAACCGACGTGGCGAATGCCGTATATGACGGTACGGATGCGGTTATGCTTTCGGGAGAAACCGCTGCCGGAAAATATCCGGTGGAAGCGCTTCGGATGATGGTGCATATCGTGGAAAGTACGGAAGAGCATCTGGACTATGAGCATTTTATGAAAAAGGCGAAAGAACACCGGATGCGCAGCACCTCCAGCGCGCTGGGTTATGCGGCGGTTACGACAGCGGATCATCTTGGCGCAAGGTGCATTATTACCCCGACGGTTTCCGGCGTAACGGCGCGTCTGGTTTCCAAATTTAAACCGAAAATGGAGCTGATCGGAGTCAGTCCGAATGCGCGGACGCTTCGCAGAATGCAGATTTACTGGGGCGTGCGGCCGCTGAAATCCGTAGAAGCCAGCACGACGGATGAGATCTGCAACAGCGCCATTGATATTGCGCAGGCAAAGATGTACGCGGATCCGGGAGACATCGTGGTATTGACCGCCGGAATTCCGTCCACCAGCGTGGGAGGACACCGGACATTCGCAAGCAATATGATGCGGATCGTAACGCTGGAATAATTTACGGGATTATATGAGGGGAGGAGTTTTATGTGTACAGCCATTGATTATAAAACAAAAGATCATTATTTCGGGCGAAGTCTGGATTACGAGTATTCCTACCACGAAACCGTAACGATTACGCCGAGAAATTATGCGTTTCATTTCCGTATGGGAAAGACGCTAAAAAATCATTACGCCATGATCGGAATGGCGTTTGTGGTAGAGGATTATCCGCTTTATTACGATGCGGTAAACGAAAAAGGACTTGGAATGGCGGGGTTGAATTTTCCGGGAAATGCGGACTACAAAACTCCGGAGGAGGGCAGGGACAATATCGCGTCGTTTGAGTTTATTCCCTGGGTACTGGCGCAGTGCGCCAATCTGAACGAGGCGCGCAGCCTTCTTTCCAGCCTGAATCTGGTCAATGAGCCTTTCAGCAAAGAGCTTCCGCCTTCGCCGCTGCACTGGATCATTTCCAGCCGCGAAGGCTCCCTGACGGTCGAGTCGGTAAAAGAGGGACTGAAGGTCTATGAAAATCCGCTCGGAGTGCTGACCAATAACCCTCCGTTTGATGTGCAGATGCTCTATTTAAGCAATTATATGAACCTGTCTGCCGAACCTCCGGTCAACCGTTTTTCGGAGCGGCTGCCGCTTCCGGCGTACAGCCGCGGCATGGGGGCAATGGGACTGCCGGGAGATCTGTCTTCCGCCTCCCGTTTCGTAAAAGTTGCATTTACGAAAGAAAATTCCCTCTCCGGCGATTCGGAATCGGAAAGCATCAGCCAGTTTTTTCATATTTTAGGTTCGGTAGAACAGCAGAGAGGCTGCGTGCATTTAGGAGAGGGCAAGTATGAGATTACGATCTACAGCTCCTGCTGCAATACCGACAAAGGGATTTATTATTATACGACCTATGAAAACAGCCAGATTACCGGAGTAGATATGCACCATGAGGATCTGGACAAAAGCAAGCTGGTCTGTTATCCTGTAGTAACGGGACAGAACATCCTTATGCAGAATTAAGCAATCGGATAAAATAAAATAAAAAGGTTCTGACGCCGAAACAGGGTTGAGGCGGAAGATGCGGCATCATTTTTAAATACCAGACTGCGGTTTGCAGATTTTTTTGCTGTGTCTTTCGGGACACAGCTTTTTTTACCATAAAAAGCTTCCGGCGTTTGCGAAACTTTGACACCTGCGTTTTTTACGGTGCCGGATAGACAATACCGCGCGGCGGACATTGGAGAGCCGCCGGTACTTAGACGCCGTATTTTGGCGTCTTACGTACCGCTGCGAGCGATACATAGCGAAAGCGTGTCCGCCGGCGGTTTGTCTATCCGGCACAAGAAAAAGCAAAAACAAAGTTTTGTAAACACCGAGCGATTGTCATGAAGAAGGGAGCGTTATGGAAACAAGAGTTGCACTGATTGGAATTATCGTAGAAAATCCGGACTCCGTAGAGCGGTTAAACCGGCTGCTGCATGAATACAGCGCCTGCATCATAGGGCGCATGGGGATTCCGTATCCCAAAAGAGAAATCAGCATTATCAGCGTAGCCGTTGACGCGCCGCAGGATAAGATCAATACGCTGTCCGGAAAGATCGGAAAGCTGGACGGCATCAGCGCAAAAACGGTATATTCCAATATTATGGGAAAAGACGGAGAACCGACATGAACCGGATCCGGCGGATAGCAGAAACGATTCAGGAAAAACAAAATATCACGCTTGAAGAATTGCGAAAGCTGCTGGAAACGGAGGATGCCGAAGGAATGGAAGAATTGTTTGCGGCAGCAAGAAAAACCGCGCAGAGCATTTACGGGAACCGGATCTATATCCGCGGCCTGATCGAATTTTCCAATTATTGTAAAAACGATTGTTATTACTGCGGAATCCGAAGAAGCAACGAAAACGCCCAGCGTTACCGGCTGACCAAAGAACAGATCGTTTCCTGCTGCAGGGAAGGGTACGCGCTGGGGTTCCGCACGTTTGTCCTGCAGAGCGGGGAGGATCTGTATTTTACGGACGATAGGATCTGTGAGATCGTATCGGAAATCCGAAACCGTTTTCCGGATTGCGCCATTACGCTTTCGCTCGGAGAAAAAGAAAAGGAAAGCTACCGGAAATATTTTGAGGCCGGCGCCGACCGATATCTGCTGCGGCACGAAACCGCGGATGAAGCTCATTACCGGAAGCTGCATCCGCCCGAGCTTTCCTTAAAACACCGGCTGCAGTGCCTTTGGGATTTAAAGGAGATCGGATATCAGACCGGCTGCGGATTTATGGTCGGCTCGCCCGGACAGACCATTGAAACGCTGTATGAGGATTTACAACTGATTCGGGAGCTGCAGCCGCACATGGTCGGTATCGGCCCGTTTATTCCGCAGCATGATACGCCGTTTGCGAAGGAAAAAGCGGGGACGCTGGAGCGCACGCTCCGCCTTCTGGCGATTATCCGCCTGATGCATCCGCATGTGCTGCTTCCGGCGACAACGGCGCTCGGAACGATTCATCCGATGGGAAGGGAAAAAGGAATACTGGCGGGAGCCAACGTAGTTATGCCGAATCTGTCGCCGGTTTCTGTGCGCAAAAAATACGAACTGTATGACAACAAGATCTGTACTGGAGACGAGGCGGCGGAATGCCGTTTCTGCCTGCAGAAAAAAATAGAAAAAATCGGCTTTCGCATAGATGTTTCTCGGGGCGATTATCCGGAATAACATCGGCGTTTGAAAAGCTTTGCAATGACCGAAAAAGAAAAAGGGAGGAAAAGAAATGTATCGTGCAGAATCATTAAAAGCGGAGGAGTTTATTTCCGACGAGGAAATCCGCCAGACGCTTGCGTATGCAGACGAAAACAAGGACAATGAAAAGCTGGTGGATGAAATCTTAAAAAAAGCGGAAAAGAGAAAAGGCTTAGATCACAGGGAGGCTTCGGTGCTTCTGGCATGTGAAATTCCGGAAAAAATTGAAAAAATGTACGCGCTGGCCAAGCAGATCAAACAGGATTATTACGGAAACCGGATCGTATTATTCGCTCCGCTGTATCTTTCCAACTATTGCGTCAACGGCTGCGTATACTGTCCGTATCATGCAAAAAATAAACATATTGCCCGCAAGAAGCTGACGCAGGAGGAGATCAGAAAAGAAGTCATTGCGCTTCAGGATATGGGACATAAGCGTCTGGCAATCGAAGCGGGAGAGGATCCGGTCAACAATCCGATCGAGTATATTCTGGAATGCATTCAGACGATTTACAGCATCAAACATAAAAACGGCGCGATCCGCCGCGTCAATGTCAATATTGCGGCGACTACCGTAGAAAATTACCGGAAGCTGAAGGAGGCCGGAATCGGAACCTATATACTGTTTCAGGAAACTTATAATAAAGAGTCTTATGAAAAGCTGCATCCGACCGGACCAAAGCATGACTATGCGTATCATACGGAGGCAATGGATCGCGCGATGGAGGGCGGAATCGACGACGTCGGTCTGGGCGTGCTGTTCGGACTGGAAATGTACCGGTATGAATTTGCCGGATTGCTGATGCACGCGGAGCATTTGGAGGCGGTGCATGGCGTCGGACCGCATACCATCAGCGTACCGAGGGTAAAGCGTGCGGACGACATCAATCCGGACGATTTTGACAACGGAATCAGCGACGATATTTTTGCAAAAATCTGCGCGTTGATCCGTATTTCCGTACCGTATACCGGAATGATCATTTCGACGAGGGAAAGCCAGTCCGTACGTGAAAAAGTGCTGCCGTTGGGAGTATCGCAGATCAGCGGCGGCTCGCGTACCAGCGTGGGCGGTTATGCGGAGCCGGAACCAGAGGAAGAAAATTCGGCGCAGTTTGACGTCAGCGACCAGCGTTCTCTGGATGAAGTAGTCAACTGGCTGATGAAGCTGGGATATATTCCGAGTTTTTGTACCGCCTGCTATCGGGAGGGCAGAACGGGCGACCGCTTTATGACGCTTTGTAAAAATATGCAGATTTTGAACTGCTGCCATCCGAATGCGCTGATGACATTAAAAGAATATCTGGAAGATTATGCAAGTGAGGAAACAAAAGAGATCGGCATGAAGCTGATCGAGCGCGAACTGGAAAAAATACCGAATCCGAAGGTAAAACAGACGGCGAGTGAACATATTCACGATATTGCGGGAGGCAAGCGGGATTTCCGTTTTTAATCCGCGATCACATTTGACGGAGGAATATCATGACCAATCTAAACCATACACCGTCCGGAAACCGGCTCCATATCGGAATCTTCGGAAAAACAAACAGCGGAAAATCTTCGTTCATCAATGCGTTTGCGGGACAGGAAATTTCCATTGTAGCCGATGTGGCGGGAACCACGACCGATCCCGTTTATAAACCAATGGAGATTCATCCGCTGGGACCTTGCGTTTTGATGGATACGGCGGGATTTGACGATGAAAGTATTCTGGGAAGCCGACGGATGGAAAAAACTGCAGCGGCAGCGGAAAAAGCGGATATAGCGGTCATTCTTCTCGCGGCGCAGCCGCCGGAGGAGGACGGCGTTTTTTCCCGGCGTTTTGGGCAGGAGGCGCATTGGTATCGGAAATTTAAGGAAAAGAAAACGCCGGTGCTTTTTGTCATCAGCCAAGCGGATCTTTGCAGCGAAGCGGAAGCGTTTGCCGCATGGGTTCACAAGGAAACCGGAGAGGAGGCGCTGGCGGTCAGCGCAAAAACAGGAGACGGCATGGAACGGGTGCGGGAAATGCTTGCCCGTCTGCTGCCGGAGGATTTGGAAGCGGACTCCATTACGGGAGATTTGGTTTCGGAAAATGATACGGTGCTTTTAGTTATGCCGCAGGATATTCAGGCGCCGAAAGGAAGGCTGATTCTGCCGCAGGTGCAGACGCTTCGAGAGCTTCTGGATAAAAAATGTCTGGTTCTGTGCGTGACCACAGATAAAATGGTGCGCGCGCTTTCGTGGCTCCGGCAGCCGCCGAAGCTGATCGTGACCGATTCGCAGGTATTTGGCTATGTATATGAGCAGAAGCCAAAGGAAAGTATGCTGACCTCGTTTTCCGTCCTGTTTGCCGCATACAAAGGAGATCTTCCGTATTACTGCGAGGGTGCCAGATTCATCGATTCCCTTACGGAAAATTCCCGCGTATTGATCGCGGAATGCTGCACGCATGCGCCGCTGGCGGAAGATATCGGAAGGGAAAAGCTGCCGCGTATGCTCCGCAGGAGGATCGGGGAGGCGCTGTCGGTCGATATCGTCAGCGGAACGGATTTTCCGCAGGAGCTGTCGCAGTATGACCTGATCATCCAGTGCGGCGCCTGTATGTTTAACAAAAAATACGTTCAGGCGCGTATCGGCAGGGCAAAGGAGCAGCATGTCCCGATGACCAATTACGGCGTGGCGATCGCGCATCTGACCGGAATATTGGATAAGATCAGTACCGGATGCTGATTTGCGGGAAAATGCGTTTCATTTGCGATTCCTTCTTTTCTTTCCGGCGCATTTATGATAAGATACTTACTATGATGCCGGAATCAAGTGCAGGGCCGGAGAAGAACCGAAAAGTTTCGGCTTCAAATTTCAGGAAAGAAGAAGCAGATTATGGAAAAAATAGCGATTATTACAGATTCCTGCGCAGATGTCGCACAGGAATATCGGGACAAGTATGATATTTATGTACTGCCGATGGTAATTTTAAACGGAGAGAAAGAATATCATGACGGGATTGACATTACCTCGCAGGATGTCTACCGGATGCAGGAGACGCAGGATATGAAAACCGCCTCGCCGACCGGAAGCGATGTGATGGAAGTTTTTTCCCAAGTCCACAAGAAGGGATATACCCATGCGATTGTGATCCTGCTGGCGTCCGGCTTGTCGGGAACCTGTAATTCGGTAAGACTGCTGGCGGAATCCGAGGAGAATCTTACGATAGAAGTATTTGACAGCAAGAGCGGAAGCATCGGCTATGGGGCGGTTGTGGTTGCGCTTGCGCAGTATCGCGACGCGGGTCTGTCTTTTGAAGAATTAAAGAAAAAAGCGGCGGAGCTGATTCAAAACAGCTTTGTATTTTTTGCCATCGGTTCTCTTGATCATCTGGAAAAGGGCGGACGGATCGGAAAAGCCACCGCTTTTGTGGGAAATCTTATGAAGATCAAACCGATCCTGTCTTTTGAAAAAGAGCAGGGAGAGATTTTTGTTCCGGCAAAAGTGCATGGGGCAAAGGCGCTGCCGGCAAAGCTGCAAGCGCTTGTGGATAAGCTGATCGAAGAGCATCCAAAACAGGAATTTATGATCTTGGTAGCAGACGGCGCGCTGCCGGAGGAGCGTGATGCGCTGGAGCAGCAGTTGAAGGATGCCTATCCGCAGATGAAGGAATGTCTGCGCGCGCGGATCGGCGCGGCGCTCAGCGTCTATTTAGGCTCCGGACTGCTGGGTGCGGGAGTGCTGTTTTTATCCTAAAGGATTTTTATTGTAAATTATTTTTTAACGGCAGGGCCGTCACTATTGCAGATAGTGGCGGCTGTCTTTTTCTCCTTTGCTGCGGTACATGAAAATTGACGAACTTTTATGGAAATAGGGATAGCTTTTGAAACGGAAATTAGGTATAATAATAGGAACGTGTTAGATTTTATCATAAAAAGGGAAAAAGGAGGACATAAGATGAAGAAGAAAAGCAACGTCTGGCTTCCGGTTTGCATCGTGCTGGGCGTTCTGATCGCACTTTTTCTGGTTTTGACTGCAGTTGTGGCGGTAAAGGAGTGGCTGCCGGCAGGAAAAGCGGGTTCGGCTGAAGAAGAAAATACGGCTGACACAGAAGATATGCAAATCGGGGAAGCGGAGGAAATCACGTATCTGTCGGATGTTGATCTAGGAAGTTTTGCGGCAGCTTCCACTGATGTGAAGCCGCAGGAGGAGAATGAAGTTTTGGAGAATGATCAGGATTATATTCTGCCAAACAGCCAGACTACGGCGCTTACGGATGCGGATCTGGCGGAGCTTACAGCGCAGGAGCTGACATATGCCAGAAACGAAATTTACGCACGTCATGGAAGGATATTCGAATCGCAGGAGCTGAATACTTATTTTCAGGGGAAAAGCTGGTATACTGCCAATCCGGATTTTGACGATTCCGAGATCAGTGAGATGGAAGCGGCGAATGCCGGATTTATTTCCGAGTACCAGAACAGTCACAATTTAACTTACACACCACAATAGGAGGGATGAAAATGTTTTGCCCAAATTGCGGGAATAAAAATGAAGAGGAAGCGGTCTTCTGCGCCTTTTGCGGAACTAAGATCATAGAACCGGAAGCAGCGGCGCAGGTACAGCCGGAAGCGGTACAGGCACAGCCGGAAGCGGTGCAGATGCAGCCGGAAGCGGTACAGGCACAGCCGACAGCGGCGCAGGTGCAGCCGGAAGCGGTACAGGTACAGCCGGCAGCGGCTCAGGCACAGCCGACGGCGGCGCAGATGCAGCAGACCGGATATTATAACAATGTACAGGGCGGATATTACGGGGCGGCAGCCAATCCGCCGCAGGCTCCAAAGAAAAAGATCAATAAATGCATGGTGGCGTCGCTGATTGAGGCGGGAGTGCTTGTGCTGGCCATAGCGGCGTTTATTCTGATCGGAAAAAACGCATACGGTTATGAAAAAACGGCGGAGCGTTTTTTTCAGGCATACGAAAGCGGCAACTGGGAGCGCGCGTATGAAAACCTGGATATTTCAGAATCCAAATTTATTGACAAAAAACATTTTGCCGCCATCAACCGGCAGAATGAGACCACAGAGATCAATCAGTTTCATATCATAGAAAAAAACGAAAACGGAATTGTTGCCAATGTAACGATCCAGTACAGCGAAAAAGGAAGCAGCGATGTTTCTCTGATGTATCTGACGTTAAATAAACAGCCGAAGAAAAAGTTTTTTCTTTTTGACGAATGGAAGATAAGCTCTTCCCAGTATGTTGCAAAGAATTATAATGTGGAAGTTCCAAAAGGCGCGGTTCTTTATCTGGATCAAGAAGAGGTTCCGGAGGAAATGCTGGCGGAAGATTCGGATGTGGATGAGGGTTATCATACTTATACCATTCCGAAGCTCTTTGCAGGAAGCCATACGCTGGCAATCAAAATCGGAGATTTTACCAGCGCCGGAGAAAATGTTTACGTTTCCGGAGAAGAGGATTATGCTTACATCAGCTCGCTGAATTTAAGTAAGCAGCAGCAGGAAGAACTGCTTCAGACTGCGTATACGGATTTGCAGAACATTCTGTCCGCCGGAGTGTGCGGGGATAATTTTTCCAAGATTCGTAATATGTACAGCAGCGAATGTCAGGAAAGAGCAAACGATTCTTATGAAAGCTTTCTTTCGCATTTTGTTTCCGCCGGACAGCAAGAAGGAATTACAGAAATCCGTCTGACGAACGTGAAGGGGAATTTTACCAGCAATTATATCGATGATGGGGAAATAGTTGCCGAGGTTGAGCTGGCTTATGATTATACGGTTGATTTTATGGACTATGACTGGTGGTATTCGAAGCTGGAAAGCGATACATACGATAGCTATGACTCGATCTATCTGACGTTTGTATATGTAGACGGAACATGGAAACTGAATACGGACAGCATGCCGTATTTTAGATATTATTAAAACAGGAGGAAAAAATCATGCCAAAATTTTGTATAAAATGCGGACGCCCGCTGGCGGATGGGGAAATCTGCAGCTGCCAGCAGCAGCCGCAGGGACAACCGATACCACAGGGACAGGCGATGCCGCAGGGACAACCGATACCGCAGGGACAGCCGATGCCGCAGGGACAGCCGATGCCGCAGGGACAGCCGATGCCGCAGGGGCAGCCGATACCGCAGGGGCAGCCG
>CANQCX010000019.1 GCA_947591115.1 uncultured Lachnospiraceae bacterium
GCAGGGCGCGGACGGTATTTTCGATCGCGGCTTCGACTAACTGCATTTGCTCGATGCGGTCCTGCACCAGCTTTTTCTGCAGACGGAGCGAAGACAGCAGAAGACCGAGGTCCATATCGCCGATGGTCATTTCACGAATGTCGTCCAGTGAGAAACCCAGATATTTTAAAAGCAGGATCTGCTGCAGACGGGCAAAATCGGAATCGGTATAAAAACGCGCGCCGGAAGGATTGACATAGGACGGTTTTAGGATATTCTGCTTGTCATAAAAACGGATCGTGCGTATCGATACCTGAGCCATACGGGCGAATTCGCCTGAGGAATAATAACCGGAAAGTTTCATAGATAATCCTTCTTTTTCAACATGATCGTCATCCGTAGATGCCTGTAACGATTATAATACGGAAAAGGAGATCCGTAAAGGAAAAGCAGTCCGAACTTTAGAAAACGTTAAGAAAAGATTTTGACTGTCCTCTTGAAATCGTCGCCTTAAGAGGGTACACTTAGGAAAGGAAAGTTGGTACATTTGCTTATGGATAAAAATAAACTCTGGAGAAAACAGCATAACGACGACAGGGACAGGCATGGATATCAGGATCATCTGGAAATGTATATGGGCGATGACCGGCAGTGGATCGTAAGGGCGCTGATGCTTGCCTTTGTGGATATCTGCACGATCGCCAGCGGTTACTTTTTGGCGCTGTATATCCGGTTTGACTTCGTTTATCAGCATATTCCGGAAATTTATCTGGACAATTACATTCATTTTATGCCGGCGTACATCGCATGCGCGATCGTCATTTTTTATATCTGCCGGCTGTATCACAGTATTTGGAGATTTGCCAGTGTCAGCGAGTTTACGCATATCATCATTGCGTTTCTGCTGCTGCAGATTCCGGCTCTGTTTATTCATTATGTGTTAAAGATCTACATGCCGTATGCGTTCTGGCTGGTCGGTTTCATGGTAAGCTTTTCGTTTGTGGTTATCAGCCGGTTTTCGTACCGTTTTTTGCGGAGCGGACAAAAGATGCTCGAACAGCGGGCGAAGAATTACGGCTGTGAGAGGGTAATGATCATCGGCGCGGGCAGCGCCGGAAAGATGCTGATCCATGAACTGATCATGAGCTCCCACCTTTCCGCGAAGGCATGCTGCATTATTGACGACAATCCCGCGAAAAAGAACCGTTTCTTGGAGGGAGTGCCGATCGTCGGCAACCGGTATGATATTCCGGAGATGGTGGAAAAATACGAGATTACAAAAATCATTTACGCGGTTCCGACCACGACGGGAAAAGACCGCAAAGAGATTTTAAACATATGCGGCGAGACCGGATGCAAGGTACAGGTGGTGCCGGGCATCTATCAGATGGTGGACGGCAAGGTGTCCGTATCCCGTCTGCGCTCGGTGGGGATTGAAGACCTGCTTGGCAGGGACGAGGTGGTCGTAGACAACGACCAGATTCATTCTTTTCTGGAAGGCAAGGTTGTGATGGTTACCGGAGGCGGAGGCTCGATCGGAAGCGAGCTGTGCCGCCAGATCGCAAGGGAGAATCCGAAGCAGCTTTTGATCTTTGATATCTATGAAAACAATGCGTACCAGATCCAGCAGGAGCTGAAGCGCAAATATAAAAACCTGCGGTTTGAAACCCTGATCGGTTCGGTGCGCAATACCAACCGTCTTTCGGATATTTTTCAGAAATACCATCCGGACATTATTTATCACGCCGCGGCGCACAAGCATGTTCCGCTCATGGAGGAAAGTCCGAATGAAGCGATCAAAAATAACGTGATCGGGACTTATAAACTGGCAAAAGCCGCCGCAGAATATGGAGTAAAGAGATTCGTGATGATTTCTACGGACAAGGCGGTCAATCCGACCAATATCATGGGCGCCTCCAAACGGCTGTGCGAAATGGTTATCCAGATGATGAACCGCAGGACCAATACGGATTTTGTGGCGGTACGCTTCGGAAACGTATTGGGAAGCAACGGAAGCGTCATTCCGCTGTTTCAAAAGCAGATCGCGGAGGGCGGTCCGGTAACGGTTACCGATCCGCGTATCATCCGCTATTTCATGACGATTCCGGAAGCGGTTGCGCTGGTTCTTCAGGCCGGTCTTTATGCAAAAGGCGGAGAAATCTTTGTTTTGGATATGGGAGATCCGGTTAAGATTGACGATATGGCAAGGAATCTGATCCGGCTGTCCGGATATGAGCCGGACGTGGACATTCAGATCGAGTATACGGGACTTCGGCCGGGCGAGAAGCTGTATGAGGAAATGCTGATGAGCGAAGAAGGACTGAAGGAGACGCCGAACAAGCTGATCCATATCGGAGAACCGATAGAAATGGACGACGATGCATTTTGCCGGCAGCTTGAGGAGCTGGAAGAAGCATGTACCTCGGAGCGGCCGGATATCAAGCGGATCGTAGCCGGAATCGTAAAAACGTACCATCCGGACGAGGCGGCGGAGTAAAAGCCGGTACGCGGGAAGCGGATCGAGAAAGATTTGAGGATATGGAGCATGGAGAAAAGAACGATTTCCTTTTCGCCTCCGGACATTACGGAGGCAGAAATAGAGGCGGTGGCGGCAGTGCTGAAGAGCGGCTGGATTACCACAGGTCCGAAAACCAAACTTTTTGAACAGCGTATTGCAGAATACTGCGGCACGAAGAAAGCGGTCTGCATGTCGTCCGCAACCGCCTGCATGGAATCCCTTCTGCGTTTATTGGGCGTCGGACCGGGAGACGAGGTTATTACCAGCGCATACACCTATACGGCGTCCGCCAGTCCGGTGGTGCATGTCGGGGCAAAGCTGGTGCTGATCGATACGGCAAAGGATTCCTTTGAAATGGATTATGAGCAGATGGAAGCGGCAATTACGGAAAACACCAAAGTCATTATTCCGGTCGATATCGGCGGAGTGCTGTGCGATTATCAGCGGATCTATGAGATCGTGGAGCGCAAACGAGCACTTTTTTGTCCGAAAACTCCGCTGCAGGAGGCGTTCGGCAGAGTAATCGTAGCGGCGGATTCCGCACATGGCTTCGGCGCGGTACAAGGAACAAGGACCTCCGGCGCGATTGCGGACTTTACCTCCTTTTCTTTTCATGCGGTAAAAAATCTGACGACCGCAGAAGGAGGCGCGCTGACGTGGCGGCAGGCCGACGGAATAGACGACGAGGATATCTATCAGCAGTTTATGCTGCTTTCCCTCCATGGACAGTCGAAGGACGCTTTGCACAAGGATCAGGCGGGGGCGTGGGAATACGATGTGATCACGCCCGCTTACAAGTGCAATATGACGGACATTATGGCGGCGATCGGACTGGTGCAGCTTGAGCGCTATCCGAAGCTGCTGGCGCGCAGAAAAGAAATCATCCGACGGTACGATGATGCCTTTTTGAAGCTTGGATGGCGTATGCTTCTTCATGAAACAAAAGACAACCATTCCAGCGGCCATTTGTATCTTTTGCGGATTCCAACGCTGGACGAAAAAGGAAGAAATGATGTCATCTCTGAACTGGCGGAGCGCGGGATTGCAGCAAACGTGCATTATAAGCCGCTTCCGATGATGACGGCATACCGTAACATGGGCTTTTCCATCGAGCAGTACCCGAATGCGCATGCCCAGTATGTCAATGAGCTTACGCTTCCGCTCCATACCTGCCTGTCGGATGAAGACGTTGCATATATCATTGAAAATTTAACGGAGATTTGTCATGGGTAGATTACGGTCATGGGAGAAGCTGCCGGAATATCTAAAAACAAAAGAAGTGCGGGAATACTATCTGGCGCTGGAAAAAAAACAGGCCGGTCTTTTTCTGAAAAGAGGCTTTGACGTGGGAATGTCGCTGCTCCTTTTGATCCTTCTGCTTCCGGTATTTGCGGTATTGGCTGTCTGGATCAAAGCGGATAGTAAAGGTCCGGTCTTTTTCCGGCAGATCAGGATTACCCAGTACGGAAGGCGGTTTCACATCATAAAATTCCGCACGATGGTACAGGATGCGGCGCAAAAAGGAAGTCAGGTTACGGTAGGCGGCGACGCGCGGATCACAAAAGCGGGAATCATCCTCCGCAGGTACCGGCTGGATGAACTGCCGCAGTTGATCAACATTCTGCTTGGAGATATGAGTTTTGTAGGGACAAGACCGGAAGTGGAAAAATATGTCCGCGGATATACAAAAGAAATGATGGCGACGCTGCTGCTTCCGGCAGGGATTACCAGCGAAGCCAGTATTGCATACAAGGATGAGGACCAGCTTCTGGCGGGAGTATCGGATGTTGACAAAACCTATCTGGAAGAGGTTTTGCCGCAGAAAATGAAATACAATTTGTCCTACCTGAAACGTTTTTCCTGTCTGCTGGATCTGAAGATCTGCATAAATACCATTACCGGCGTATTCCGGACAAACGGAGGTCAAAAGGGATGAATCAGCCGTTCAGCGTACTGATGTCGCTCTATCAGAAAGAAAAACCGGAAAACCTGCGGGAGTGTCTGGAAAGCCTGTGGAACCAGACGGCGCTTCCGGCGGAGATCGTGATTGTAGAGGACGGGCCGCTGACGCCGGAGCTTTTCGGGGTTTTGGACGAATTTATGCAGCGGAGGGCCGACGCTCCAATTATCCGTCCGGTAAAGCTTGCCCAAAACAGGGGACTGGGACTGGCGCTGGCGGAGGGCATGAAGCACTGTACGCATTCGCTGGTGGCACGCATGGACACAGACGATATTTCCGCTCCGGAACGGTTTCAAAAACAACTGGAAATGTTTCGAAAAGATCCGGCGCTGGACGTGGCGGGAGGATGGATCGCGGAATTTTCTAAGGATCCTGAGCATCCGGAGTGCGTGCGGGAGGTTCCGCTTACGCAGAAGGAGATTTATCAGTATCAGAGGCGCAGGGATGCCCTCAACCATGTATCGGTCATGTTTAAAAAAGCAGCGGTCTTGGCAGCGGGAAATTATCAGGATGCGCTTTTAATGGAAGATTCCCTTTTATGGGCCAATATGATAAAAAACCATGCGCGTATGGCAAATCTTCCGGAAATCCTTGTCTATGTCCGTACCGGAGAGGATATGTTAAAGCGAAGGGGCGGACTGGATTATTTCCGCAAATATCGGGCGGGGCGGAAAAAGATCCTGCGGACCGGAACGATCAGCCGGTGGGATTACCTGCTTACGGTTACGGTGCAATTTTCCGTCTGCGTGATGCCGCTTGGACTGCGCCGTTTCTTTTTCCGGAAAATATTGCGAAAGTAAACTTTTCAAAAAGAGGCAGTTGTGATAAAATAGCAGGAGTAACGTTCCTGCAGCCAGACGTGAATCATAAAAACAGGAGGATGGAAGATATGGATTATTACAGCGAATATCAAAAATGGTGTACCGACGCTTATTTTGATGAGGAAACGAAAGCGGAGCTTGCCGCAATTGCAGATGATAAAGAGGAGATCGAAGATCGCTTCTACCGGACATTGGAGTTTGGAACGGCGGGACTGCGCGGAGTGATCGGCGCGGGAACGAACCGCATGAATATCTATACCGTACGGCAGGCGACACAGGGACTTGCCAATTATATCCTTTCCCGCAACGGACAGGATCGGGGAGTTGCAATTGCACATGATTCCCGTCTGATGCACGATGAATTTACCGACGCGGCGGCGCTCTGTCTTGCGGCGAACGGCATTAAAGCCTATGTTTTTCCGGAGTTGCGTCCGGTGCCGGAGCTTTCCTTTGCGGTGCGCCAGCTTGGATGTATTGCAGGAATCGTCATTACCGCAAGCCACAATCCGCGGGAATACAACGGTTACAAGGTTTACTGGGAGGACGGCGCGCAGATCACGCCTCCGCATGACGGAAATATCATGGCGGAAGTTGCAAAAGTGACGTCTTTTGACATGGTTAAGACGATGGATAAAAAAGAAGCGCAGAAAGCCGGCCTGTATATTACCATTGGAAACGAAATTGACGAGGCTTATTTCGAACAGCTCCGCAGCCTTTCCATTCATCCGGAGATTATCAAACAGATGGCGAAGGACATCCGCATCGTATACTCCCCGCTTCATGGAACCGGACTGGTACCGGTAAAGCGCGTATTGGATGACCTCGGCTTTGAAAACGTCTATATTGAGCCGCAGCAGGCGGTTCCGGACGGACATTTCCCGACGGTTCCGTACCCGAATCCGGAGAATCCGGACGCATGGGAGCTGGCGCTGAAGCTGGCAAAGGAAAAGGATGCCGATCTGGTATTGACGACGGATCCGGATGCCGACCGGCTCGGCGTATACTGCAAAGATACCAAGACAGGGGAATACGTCAGCTTTACGGGCAATATGTCCGGTATGCTCATTGCAGAGTACATTTTAAGTGAAAAGACCAAAAACGGCACGATGCCGGAAAATCCTGCCTTGATCGAGACGATCGTTACAACGGACATGGCAAAAGCCATCGCGGCGGCATACGGCGTCCGTCTGATCGAGGTGCTGACCGGATTTAAATATATCGGAGAACAGATCCGGCTCTTTGAAGAAACAGGAAGCAATCATTACGTCTTTGGACTGGAGGAAAGCTACGGCTGTCTTCCGGGAACCTATGCAAGGGACAAAGACGCACCGGCGGCGGTTACCATGCTCTGCGAGGTTGCCGCATACTATAAGGCGCAGGGAAAGACGCTTTGGGACGCTATGATCGACCTCTATGAAAAATACGGATATTATCGGGAGGATCTGGCGACACTGACGCTGAAGGGAATCGACGGAGCGGCGCAGATTCAGGAGATCATGGCGAGAGCGCGCGAAAACGTACCGGCTGTTATCGGAGATTACGAGGTGCTTGCCGTACGCGATTACAAGGCGGATACCCGTAAGGATATGAAGACGGGAGAGGTTTCCAAAACAGGACTTCCATCCTCAAATGTATTGTATTACGAACTGAGTCGTGATGCATGGTGCTGCGTGCGGCCTTCCGGAACGGAGCCGAAGATCAAATTCTATTTCGGAGTAAAAGGCACGTCTTTGGAGGATTCTAAGGCGCAGGTAGAAGCATTAAAGAAGGATATGCTGAAGATTTTTGAATAAGTAGGATAAGTCTATGATGAAGATATACATATGTCCGCAGTGTGGATGGCTTCGGGTGGTTTCGCGCCGCAAGGACGTAGAGTGCCACAAATGCGATTGCATGCAGATGCGGCTGACAAATCTGGATTTGGAAAAATTTGGCAATATGACAGAAAAAGAACGTCAGGATTATGCGGATGCATGGCTCTATATACATAACAGACAAAAGGGACAATAGGTATGGCAGCAGGAAATCATAAAAAGAAAAAAAAGAAAAAAAAGGCAAAGATTCTCATTATTATATTTGAATTTTTGCTGCTGGCAGTGCTTTTGGTAGTACTGTATTTCTGGAATATGATTAATAAGATCGAATTTGAACCGATGGAGGAGTCGGAAGCCGGAATCAACAAGGATCTGGAGGACGACACCATTGAAAATCTGGAAGGTTACACGAATATTGCACTTTTCGGACTGGACAATCGCGGAAGCGGAAAATATGACTCCGGAAACAGCGATACGATCATGATCGCGAGCATCAATAACGAAAGCAAAGAGGTGCAGCTGGTATCGGTCTATCGCGACACTTATCTAAGTATCGGAAACGGAAAACTCCGGAAAGCGAACGCGGCATATGCAAACGGGGGCGCGCGGCAGGCTGTCGCAATGCTCAATTCCAATCTGGATCTGGACATTACCGAATATGTATGCGTGGACTGGAAAGCATTGGTAGAAGTCATCGATAAACTCGGCGGCATTGACATTGAGGTTACCAAAAAAGAAGTGCCGGAGTTAAACCGCTGCATACCGGAAATCGATATGGTAACCGGTTACCGGACGAAGAACCTCAAATCCTCCGGACTGGTTCATCTGGACGGAACGCAGGCGACCGCCTATGCGCGTATCCGGAATCTGGCAGGAGACGACTTTATGAGAGCATCCCGTCAGAGAATCGTGCTGGAAGCCATGCTGGATAAGGCAAAGAAAGCGGATCTTGCAACGCTGACCGGAATCTGTAACGAAGTCGTAGACGATATTTCCACCAGTTTAAGCATTAAGGAGCTGGCGTATCTGGCAAAGGATGTGCAGAAGTACACCATCAAATCCACGACCGGATTTCCGGAGAAGCTGACGACTAAATCGCTCTCCTCTACGGGAGATACGGTTATTCCGGCGGAACTGACCAATAACGTGATCTGGCTGCATCAGTATTTATTTGAAGATATGGACTATGTGCCGTCCAATTCTGTGCAGACGATCAGCAACAGCATTGTGAAAAAGACAGGGGTAACGGAGGACTCCACTTTGATCGACACCTCCGGATTTAACGAGACTGCCGGAGAAAGCGGAACCGATTTTAAAAATGACAGCAGCACGCAGTCAAAACAGACAAATTAAAAAATAAAAACGGGGCCAATCGAAAGATTGGCCTGCTGTTGTATCATAGTTTACAGCATAGAAAAAGGAGATTGGCAAATGGAACAGACAATCGAAAAAAAGATAATGGATACGCATCAGAAATATTTATCGGCATTGTCAGGAAAAGAAATTCCTCAAAAACTGGAAGCGCAGCTGGAGCATATGGACTGGTCGTATCTGGAGCTGATCCATGGCTCCAGACAGGAAAGAGGCAAGTTTGCGCCGCTTGGAGCGATGGAGCTTTCCCAGATCCAGACGCATCGCGAGGAATATCTGCAAAGCGGATTAAACGCGATCCGCGGCGGCAAGGTAGGCGCCATTCTTCTGGCGGGCGGACAGGGTACGCGTCTGGGTTTTGACAAGGCAAAAGGAATGTACAATATCGGAGTAACGAAAGAGCTGTATATCTTTGAGCAACTGATCGCAAACCTGAAAAAAGTGACGGAGCTTGCGGGCGTATGGGTTCCGCTGTATATTATGACAAGTGAAAAAAACGACGCGCAGACGCGGGAGTTTTTTGCGGAGCATAACTATTTTGGCTATGAGCCGGAGTATGTAAAATTCTTTGTACAGGAAATGGTTCCGGCAGTGGACTTTGAAGGAAATATCCTGATGGAAGCGCCGGATTCGCTTGCCATGTCGCCGAACGGAAACGGCGGCTGGTTCAAATCCCTTCTGAACGCGGGTTTGGACAGCGATTTAAAGGAAAAGGGCGTGGAATGGCTGAATGTCTTTGCGGTCGATAACGTGCTGCAGCAGATCGCCGATCCGGTATTTGTAGGCGCAACCATCCAGTCCGGCTGTGTCAGCGGAGCAAAAGTGGTGCGGAAAGCGGATCCGTATGAGCGTGTGGGCGCGCTCTGTTTAGAAGACGGAAAGCCGTCCATTGTAGAGTATTACGAACTGACGCCGGAAATGGCGGAAGCGAAAAACGATGCGGGTACGTTGTTGTACGGCTTCGGCGTTATTTTAAATTACCTGTTTCGGGTAGATAAGCTGATGGAGATCGCCGACCGCCGGATGCCGCTGCATATCGTGGAAAAGAAAGTGCCGTATCTGGATGAACAGGGCAATCTGATCAAACCGGAGAAGCCGAATGCTTATAAGTTTGA
This sequence comes from uncultured Lachnospiraceae bacterium, assembly GCA_947591115.1. Classification (GTDB taxonomy): domain Bacteria; phylum Bacillota; class Clostridia; order Lachnospirales; family Lachnospiraceae; genus Roseburia. Next base: position 9,579 of record CANQCX010000019.1, read on the forward strand.
GACGCTGATTCTCGACATGGTTTATCTGATGGATAACTGCCTGTCCTTTGAGGTTGAGCGTGAAAAGGAATTTGCACCGGTAAAAAATCCTGCCGGCGTAGACTCGGTAGAGTCCGCGAGAGTTCTTTTGCAGAAAAACGGGATAGAAATTTAGGAGGATATCAATATGTGTGGAATTGTTGGTTATGTAGGAAAGGAACAGGCAGCGCCAATTCTCTTGGACGGTCTCTCCAAGCTGGAGTACCGCGGTTATGATTCCGCCGGAATGGCAGTGTATGACGGGCAGAAGATCAATATCAAAAAGGCGACCGGAAGACTGAAGGTGCTAAGCGAGCTGACGCATGGGGGAGCTACCATGCAGGGATGTCTGGGCATCGGGCATACCCGCTGGGCGACGCATGGAGAACCGTCCGATACCAATGCGCATCCGCATTTTAATCAAGACCAGACCATTGTCGTAGTTCATAACGGAATCATTGAAAATTATATCAAATTAAAAAAGAAGCTGGAGGATCGGGGATATGCGTTCTGCTCCGAAACGGATACGGAGGTAGTGGCGCATCTTCTGGATTATTATTATAACAAATACGGCAAGGATCCGCTTACCGCAGTTGCGAAAGTCATCCATCGCGTAGAGGGTTCTTATGCGCTGGGCATCATTTTCGCGGATTTTCCGGATGTGCTTTATTCCGTACGCAAAGACAGTCCGCTGATCGTAGGCCGCTCCGAAAACGGAAATTTGATCGCTTCCGACGTTCCGGCAGTGTTAAAATATACGCGGAATGTGTATTTTATTGAAAATGAAGAGATTGCGCGTCTGACGGAGGATACGATCGAATTTTTCGACGTAGACGGCTCTCCGATCGAAAAAGAAGAAAAGCACATTGACTGGGATATCAACGCGGCGGAGAAAAACGGCTATGAGCATTTCATGTTAAAAGAAATCTACGAACAGCCGAAGGCCGTACGCGATACGATCAGTCCGAGGATCAAAGAAGACGCAATCGTCATTGAGGAATTGGGCATGACCGACGAAGAAATCCTCGCCATCCGCAAAATCCACATTGTAGCCTGCGGCTCCGCATATCACACCGGAGTAACCAGCAAATATGTTTTTGAAGGACTTTCGCGGATTCCGGTAGAAGTGGATCTGGCGTCGGAATTCCGCTATCGTGATCCGATTCTGGAAGAGGGCGCGCTTGTGATCATCATCAGCCAGTCCGGCGAAACAGCGGATTCCCTTGCGGCGCTGCGTCTGGCAAAAGAACGCGGCATTACCACGCTGGGCATCGTCAATGTCGTCGGAAGCTCGATTGCAAGAGAAGCGGATAAAGTTATGTATACGTGGGCGGGGCCGGAAATTGCGGTTGCAACCACAAAAGCCTATAGCTGCCAGTTGGTTGCCCAATACCTGCTTGCCCTGAAATTCGCGCAGGTACGGGGAAAGATCAGCGACGAAGAAGTAAAGGAATATCTGCACGATATTGAGATGCTGCCGAACCAGATCGAAAACCTGCTTGGAATCAAGGAGCGGATACAGCGATTTGCAAACCGCTACGCGGCGGCAAAAGACGTATTCTTTATTGGACGGGGAATCGACTATGCGATTTCTCTGGAGGGTTCTTTAAAGCTGAAGGAGATTTCCTATATCCATTCCGAAGCGTATGCGGCGGGCGAACTGAAGCATGGAACCATTTCCCTCATCGAGGACGGCACGCTGGTTGCGGCGGTCGTCACACAGGAGGAACTCTATAAAAAAACCGTCAGCAATATCGTAGAAGTAAAGACGCGGGGCGCATTTGTCCTTGCAGTAACCAACGACGACAACATTGATATTGAAAAAACGGCTGATTATGTGGTTTATATACCAAAAACCAACCGGTATTTTACCAATTCGCTGGCCATTATCCCGCTGCAGCTTTTCGGCTATTATGTATCGGTAGGAAAAGGTCTGGATGTGGATAAACCGAGGAATCTGGCAAAATCCGTTACGGTCGAATAGGAAAAAATAACACAAAAAACAAAGTTTTATCACATTTTGTTCACAGAATCCGTTTAAACTCTTTGATAATGACGAACAGGAGAGAGAAAGGAGCGATTTTTTATGGAGGAACAAAATAATGACTATTCCTATAACCCGTATCAGCAGCCGCAGATGAATACGCAGCAGTCTTTCCATGCGGGGAACGGATATTCCTATGGAGGCGGGGCGGTGCCGCCGAATAAACCGAAAAAAGAAAAGAAGCATGGATTTGGCGTAACGCTGGCGAAATGCGCGGCGATCGCGCTGGTATTCGGGTTGGTAGCAGGAACCTCGTTTACCGGAGTCGAGTATATAGGCTCCCGTCTGTTTGAAACGGAGGAAGAGCAAGAGCCTTCCGGCAGTCAGAAAAAGGATAACGAGCAGCAGGATACCGTATTCAATCAAACAACGGACGGCGGTCTTCAGCAGACGGCTACGGGGAGCTCAGCGGCGGTAACGGATGTATCGGGCATTGTCGATGCGGTCATGCCGAGCATCGTGTCGATCACGAATACCGGTACGGTAACTTATCAGAGCTTCTGGGGGCAGGTGCAGTCCGTCCCGAGCGAAAGCTGCGGCTCCGGCATCATCATTGCACAGGACGCACAGTATCTTTATATCGCCACCAATAACCATGTGGTAGCCTCGGCAGACACCCTGACGGTACAGTTTGCAGACGGCAAAACGGTAAGCAGCGAGATCAAAGGTACGGATCCGTCGGATGACCTTGCGGTCGTTCAGGTTGCGCTAAGCGGCATTGATTCTGATACGTTAGAGCAGATCAAAGTGGCAAGCATCGGAGATTCTACGCAATTAAAAGTAGGTCAGGCATCCATTGCCATCGGAAACGCGCTTGGCTACGGTCAGTCGGTAACGACAGGCGTCATCAGCGCACTGGGAAGAACCGTTACGGTTTCCGACCAGTCGGCGGGGACGACGATCACAAACTATAACCTGATCCAGACGGATGCCGCCATCAATCCGGGAAACAGCGGAGGAGCGCTTTTGAATACGTCCGGCGAGGTAATCGGGATCAATTCCGTAAAATATGCCGATACGGATGTAGAAGGCATCGGCTACGCCATTCCGATCAGTGACGCGATGGAAATTATCGAGCAGCTCATCCAGAACGGAAAAGTAGAAGAAAAGCAGAATGCGTATCTGGGCATTCAGGGACAGGACGTATCCAGCAACGTATCGCAGGCGTACGGAATTCCGGAGGGAATCTATGTATATCGCGTGATCTCCGGCTCGGGCGCGGAAAAAGCCGGCCTTTTGCAGGGCGACATCATTACCGAAGTAGACGGACGGAGCGTTGGTACGATGAACGAATTAAAACAGCTTCTCCAGAAGGAGTACGAACCGGGCGATCAGATCACAATCCGGTTTTACCGCATGAACAACGGTTATCAGCAGATGGAGCTTTCCGTTACGCTTGGCGGCTCCGGTACGACGGAACAATAAAACCAAACAGTTTCCAAGAGGCATCCAATGGATGTCTCTTTTTTACGTTCGTTTTATTGACCAAAAAGCAACGTTCAAGTATAATAGAACTATGCATTTTGTCCATATGGGGAGGCAATTTATGAAAAAGAAAAAGATAGTCATCGCGCTTGGACATGAAGCGCTTGGAAGAACACTTCCGGAGCAGCACGCGGCGGCAAAACGTACGGCAAAAGCGGTTGCGGATTTTATACGGGAGGATTATCAGGTTGTGATTACTCACAGCAACGGCCCGCAGGTCGGGATGATCCATACGGCGATGTCGGAATTCTGCCAGCATCATCCGGAATATACGGCGACACCGACCTCCGTATGTTCCGCCATGAGTCAGGGTTATATCGGCTATGACCTGCAGAATGCCATCCGGACGGAGCTTTTAAACCGCGGAATCTTTAAAACCGTTTCTACCGTATTGACGCAGGTGGTCGTCGATCCGTATGACGAGGCGTTTTATCATCCGACGAAAACGATCGGCAGACTGATGACAAAGGAAGAAGCGGAGGAGGAAGAACGCAAGGGCAACCATGTGACGCAGACAGCGGACGGCTACCGCCGGATTGTGGCGGCACCCAAACCGATTGACATTGTCGAGATTGACGCCATCCGCGCGCTTTCCGATGCCGATCAGGTTGTAATCGCATGCGGAGGCGGAGGGATTCCGGTGCTGGCGCAGAATCACAGACTTCAGGGGGCAAGCGCAGTCATCGAAAAGGATCTGGCGGCGGGGCGGCTTGCGGAGCTGCTGGGTGCCGACATGCTGGTTATTTTGACAAGCGTGGACAAGGTATGTCTGGGATTTGGCACACCGGAAGAGCAAAAGCTGGATAAGCTGTCCGTTGAGGAGGCGCGCAGATATTTATCCGAAGGCGAATTCGAGCAGGGTACGATGGCGCCGAAGATGGAGGCGGCGATCAGCTTTATCGGGGATTCGAATGAGCGTTCCGTATTGATAACCAAATTAAACAAAGAAGATGCAGAGCTGACCGGAGGGATGGGGACCCTCATAAAAAACGAAGGCGCTGTATAACTTCAAAGCGAAGGAGAACGGAGGGGGAAACATATGGATTTACAAACGAAACATTTAATTGGGAAAAACAGACTGGGTTTTTTGGCAACGGTATTGATCAGCATAACGGTGCTGATTCCGTCGGTTTTGTCATTTTTGCAGGGATTTATGCCCAAAATGGTATTCAGCGTGGTTTTATGCATCGTGATCATTGTGTTTAATATCATTGCACAAGCGCGTTTTCGGGCGCATACGATCTACCGGCATTGCTGCTGTTCGTCGATGATCATTTTATATATTGCCGCGCAGATCATTTTTAAGCAGTCCGATATGTACGCGCTGGCTTATCCGATCGCAATGCTGGTCATGGTATTTAATGAGAAGATCCTTACCGTTGCGGGAGCGGCGCTGGCGATCAGCGCAACGATCGTCCGTTCGGTAGTTCTGATCTCGCAGAAGGAGATCACGACCGCCGTTGCATTGATCCAGATCATCTTTATCATCGCGACCTGCCTGTTATCCGCATTGATTACCAAGATGCAGAAAACACAGGCGAAGGAGAGTCTGGACGCCGTACAGGAAGGGGCGGACATGCAGATCAAGACCTCCGGCAGCATTGTAGAGCTGGCGGAGAAATTAAACCAGAAATTTGTTCAGGCGCAGGAGGTATCGGATTCACTGAATGAAACCATGCAGACGAACCATGTATCCGTATCGGAGATCGCGGACAGCAGCCGGCTGAACGCCGAAGCCATCGAGCAGCAGACCGTACATACCGCAGACATCCAGCAGGAGATTCAGGCGGTAGGACAGGAAGCCAAAGAAATGGGCGAAATTTCCGCGCGTACCAATGCTACGGTAGACGACGGGGTAAAATTGATCGAACGCCTCAAAGCACAGGCGGAAGAGGTGGCAAAGATCAATACGGAGACAAAAGTTACCACACAGGCGCTCAACGAGAGCATTCAGGACGTTCAGGAAATCACAGAAACCATTCTGGGAATTTCCAGCCAGACCAACCTTCTGGCGTTAAATGCTTCTATTGAAGCGGCAAGAGCCGGAGAAGCCGGAAAAGGATTTGCCGTTGTTGCGGATGAGATCCGGAATCTGTCCGAAGATACCCGAAAAGCAACGGAGCAGATTTCCGCGATCATTGAAAAACTGACAAGAGACGCGGAAACGGCTGCAGACAGCATGACGCAGTCGGCGAACTTTGCGGAGAAGCAAAGCGAGCTGATCGTTGAAACGGAAAAGAAGCTGTCGGATATCAAATCGGAAACCGACGCGCTTTATACGGGCGTTGTTCAGGTAAATGAATCGGTAGAGGGAATCATTGAGGCGAATACGCTGATCATGGACAGCATTACCAACCTGTCCGCAACCGGCGAAGAAGTAGCGGCATCTACCGATACCGCGCTTTCCATCAGCGATTCCGCAATGGAGGCGCTTAGCAATATGAACGGATTGTTAAATGAAATTTCCGATATTTCTTCCCATATGGAAGAGGTTGCGAAGCAATAAAAAATCAGACAAGAAGGGAAACAGACGTGGAAAGAATTAAAAGTTTTGAGATCAATCACAACATACTCGAACCGGGATTTTATATTTCCCGCGTGGACGGGGATATAGTTACGTATGATCTGCGGACGCGCAAACCCAATCAGGGGGATTATATGAGCAATATCGCCATGCATTCGGTTGAGCATATGTTTGCGACATATGCCCGCAATTCGCGGATGGCGGAAGATGTGGTTTACTTTGGACCGATGGGATGCCAGACCGGATTTTATTTTCTGGTGCGGGCGCGCAAACCGGAGGAGGTTTTTGAACTGACCAAAGAAATTCTGCAGCAGATTCTGGAATATGAGGGAGAAGTATTCGGCGCTTCTGCAATAGAATGCGGAAATTACCGGAATCTGTCTCTGGATGAAGCAAAAGCGGAATGCCGGAAATATCTGGAAGTGCTTCGCGCACAGAAAAATATGGAATTTACCTATCCTAAGGAGTAAGAATATGAAAATCGGAATTATCGGTGCCATGCAGATGGAAGTGGATAACCTAAAAGAAGCGCTTTCGGAAACCTCGGAGCAATCCGTCAGCGGTGTCAACTTCGTGCAGGGGCGTCTCGGAGATCACGAAATTGTTGCCGCCGTCTGCGGGATCGGAAAAGTATTTGCCGCAATATGCGCGGAAGCCATGATTTTACAGTATCATGTGGACATGGTCATCAATATCGGCGTTGCGGGTTCGCTTACCAAAGAGCTTGGCGTTTTGGACATTGCGCTTGCGGATAAAGTGGTGCAGCACGATATGGATACCTCCCCTCTGGGCGATCCGGTCGGACTGCTGTCCGGAATCAATCAGATATTCCTTTCCGGCAGCGAGGCGATGCGCACGCTCCTTGCGGAATGCATACAGGAGGAAGGGATTCATTATTTAATCGGGCCGGTTGCCACCGGCGATCAATTCATGGCGGAGGAAGGGAAAAAAGCGTTGATACGGGAACGCTTTGGTGCGATTGCGGCGGAAATGGAGGGCGGCAGCATCGGTCAGGTATGCTATATGAATCAGGTTCCGTTTGCCATCCTGCGTTCGATTTCCGACAGCGAGGGAGGCGCGGTCGATTACCAGACGTTTGCGGAAACCGCAGCAGAACAGGCAATTGCCGTCGTATTAAGATTTATTTCACG
>CANQCX010000020.1 GCA_947591115.1 uncultured Lachnospiraceae bacterium
ATACTCGGCGTCCGTTACTGCGCGAAGTCCTTCATATACCGAATGGTACCGCTCTTTTCCGCCCGAAACCACAGCGGTTACCTTCCGAAGGGAAAAACGGGAAAGGATCTCCCTCCGGCAGTAGTCCTCCTCGTCTTTTCCCGTAACAAGGACAATCTCGGAAACATCGCTTTGTTCAAAAGCGGACAGGCTGTAAAAAAGCACCGGTTTTCCGTTCAAGGGCAGGTATTGTTTCGGCGTATCGCTTTTCATTCTTTTTCCGGCTCCGCCCGCCAGTACAATTGCCGCAAATCGTTCCATTTTATTCCCCCAGCTTCAGGTTTGCTACTGCATTCAAATCCAATCCGGCGCGCTTTCCCGCCAGAAAGTCATAATAAGCCGCCGCTCCGATCATCGCCGCGTTATCCGTACACAGAATCGGGGACGGATGATAAAAGCGCACGCCTTTTTTTTGGCACGCTTCCTGCAGGGCATTGCGAATCGTTCCGTTTGCCGCTACCCCTCCTGCGATCGCGAATTTGTCCATCCGGAATTCTTCGATCGCGCGCAGAGCATGTTCCACCAGAACATCCGTAACGGACTGCTGAAACGAAGCGGCAACATCCGCCTGACAGACGGGAATGTTTTTCATCCGGCAGCCGTTCAGATAATTCAGCACTGCGGATTTTAATCCGCTGAAGCTGAAATCGTACGCTCCGTCCGCTACTTTTGCGCGCGGAAACGCAATGGCATCCGGATTTCCCTCTTTTGCGATTTTTTCGATCTTGGGACCGCCCGGATAGCCGAGTCCAATCGCTCTCGCCACCTTGTCAAACGCTTCTCCGGCGGCGTCATCGCGCGTTCTGCCCAGGATCTCATATTTTCCGTAATCGCATACGCGAACCAGATGCGTATGTCCGCCCGATACTACCAGACAAAGAAACGGCGGCTCCAGATCTTTGTTTTCTATATAATTGGCGCTGATATGTCCTTCAATATGATGAACGCCGACCAGCGGGATATCCGCCGCATAGCTGATGGCTTTCGCCTCTGCAACGCCGACTAGGAGCGCGCCGATCAGTCCCGGTCCGTAAGTGACGCCGATCGCGTCGATCTCGGAAAGCTTCATATCCGCGTCGTCGAGCGCCTGCGCAATGACCTGATTGATCTTCTCGATGTGTTTGCGGGAAGCGATCTCCGGAACTACGCCTCCGTATAGCGTATGCAGGGCAATCTGCGAGGAAATCACATTCGAACGCACGTCGCGCCCGTTGACAACCACCGCCGCCGCTGTTTCGTCACAGGAACTTTCGATTGAGAGAATTTTAATTTCTTTTTGCTCGTTCATTTTCCTAATCATCCTCGGAGGAGGGACCCTCTATCTGATAAAAAACAAGTATTTTCCACTTTCCTTCTTCGTCTTTGCGCAGTACAAACTGCTGATAAGTTTTATTAAAGCTGCCGTCTTCCTTCATAAAATAGTACGCCGTTACATACGCGATATCGTCTCCGTCTATTTTCTTATATAAGACGTCGTTCGTGTCGCAGACATCGGTCTGGGAAATGGATTTTTTATTCTTTTTGTAATTTTCGATATCCAATTGAAGGTTTGCCAGATATTCCTCTTTCGGATTGTTGTCCCGCAGCTCCTCGTCGAGCAGCTCCAGCTCCTGATCCGCAAGCTGCCCCAGTTCTTCTTGGGAATAGCTTCCGCTGTAGAAGCAAAGCACGATCCGGTTGTGCAGCTTGACCACTTCACGCGGCGTTACCGGATAGTCGTTCTCCAAATCTTTGGAAATAATTTTTTGAAACTCCGTAAGCTCCTCATCCTTCTGCTGCTCCCGATCCGACCATGACTGTAAAAAGTAAAATCCTACGCAAAATGCGACAACGCACAGTATGGCGGCAACCGCAATAATCGCTTTTTTCATACGCTATTCCTCCTGAAATCCCAACTCGACGCTTTTTCCGTCTTTTCCCAAATGTGCATTTTCAAATATCTTCCTTACCGCCGGCATATAAGATTCCGCACGCACCAGCGACGGCGAAAAATGAGTCAGCCACAGCTCCGCCGCCTTCGCGCGGCTTGCAAGCTCCGCCGCCTCATAAAAGGTCATATGCTTATACTGCTTTGCCTTGCTTAGCTTTTCCTTTTCGGCGTACATGCCCTCGCAGATCAGAAGATCGGCGTTTTCCGCCGCCTCCACGATCGCATCGCAGGGACGGCTGTCCGTACAATATGTGACTTTTAAGCCTTTCCGTTCGGGGCCTAACACCATATCCGGCGTATACCGCTTCCCGTCCCGTTCAATAACGGCGCCCCTCTGCAGCTTATTCCAAAACTCCATCGGGATGTTTTGTTCCTTCGCCCGCTCCACAGAAAACCTTCCGGTGCGCGGGATCTCGACGGAATATCCGTAGCAGGTCACATTGTGCCGGACACGAAACGCATGGATCCGATATCCTTTTAGATCAAAATACGCGTCCGCCTCCGTCATCTCCACACACCGGATCTCAAACGGAAGCTCCGGCGCAATCGACCGCAGCGCCGACACCACGCGTTCCAAACCCTTCGGGCCGATGATGATCAGCGGCTCGGTACGCTCCGCATTACCCATCGTAAGAAGCAGTCCCGGTAGTCCGCTGATGTGGTCCGCATGAAAGTGGGTAATGCACAAAATATCGATTGGTTTAAAACTGATTCCTTTTTCCCGAATGGCGATCTGCGTGCCCTCGCCGCAGTCGATCAGCAGATGGCTCCCGTTATACCGGAGCATGAGCGCCGTCAGCCACCGGTTGGGCAGCGGCATCATCCCTGCCGTTCCTAAAAGACATACATCCAACATGTTATTTCTCCCATATCATAATTCCGGCATCCTCTTTGGGTTTTTCGTAAAACCCGCGACGGATCCCGATACGGCAAAACCCGTTTTTCTCATAAAGCCGGATGGCGGCGCAATTGGAAAGACGCACCTCCAGCACCATACGGGAAACGCCCGCCTCCTGCGCCCGGGTTTTTGCCGCCGCAATCAGCGCGTTTCCGATCCCGCGTCTGCAAAACTCCGGTTTTACCGCAACATTTGTAATTTCCGCTTCGTCCATCGAAAGATACATTCCGATATATCCGGCGATTGCGCCTCCGCCGCCGCAATCCGCAGCCTCCTCCTCCGCTACCAGAAAGAGCGCCGCCGGATTGGCCAGAGAATCCAAAAATCCCTGCCGGCTCCATGGGCAGGAAAACACCTCCCGATCGATTTCGGCGGCCTGCGCCGCATCCTGTTCCTGCATCCGCCGAATCTTCATACACCCGTTTCCCGCGCTCTCTCCTGCCGTTCCCTTTCCGCTTGGGAAAGACGCAGGTAATCCGGCTGAAACTCCGCCGCCGTCCGGACGTTTCCGTTTTCAAACAGGAGCCTGCCAAGCGCGGCTACGCTGGCGGCGCGCTGTTTGTTCATATGCTCCGGTGCAAACTGATACGGAACCGTACACCGTTCGCGGATGCGCGGAGCCGATACGTTTCCTCCGTCGCCCAAGAAGATCACGCGTCTTTTAAGCCGGTTGACTTTTTCGATGATCTCATCAATGCCTGCCGCACACTGCGGCAGAAGGCACTGCATCCGCCCTTCGCAAAACTCATACAAACCCGTATAAACCTGCTGCCTTCTGGCATCCATCAGCGGACAGACCACATCGGAAACTCCCCATAAATTGTAAGCAAGCGCATCTACGGTCGGAACCGGAATTACCGGTTTTTCCAAAGCGAAGCCCAATCCCTTAACCGTCGCCGCTCCGATCCTTAGACCGGTAAACGAACCCGGCCCTGCGGCGGCTGCAATCGCATCCAGCGTGTGCAGATCCAATTCCAGCATTTTTGCCACCTCATGAAGCATGGGAAGCAGCGTCTGGGAATGTGTTTTTTTGTAATTGACGGTATATTCCCCAAGCAGATTGTCGTCCTCAACGACGGCAACGCTCGCAACCAGTCCGGAACTGTCCAGTGCAAGTATTTTCATTTACAAAACCTCTTTTATCCGGATCCGCCGATAATCGAATCCCTTTTCCAAATCTTTTTCAATGGTAATTTCTTTTCTGGGACGCGGCAGAAGCTCTTCAATCCGATCCGCCCATTCTACCAATGTCAGGCCGTCTCCGTAAAAATAGTCTTCGTACCCGATTTCTTCCATTTCTTCGATATCGCCGATGCGGTATACGTCAAAATGATAAAACGGCAGCCTGCCGTCCTCATAAACCTGAACGATCGTAAAGGTCGGACTGCAGACCGGCTCCGCAATGCCAAGTCCCTCTGCGATCCCCTGCGTCAAAACGGTTTTCCCTACTCCGAGGTCCCCGATCAGCGTATAGAGCTCGCCCGATCTTGCCTCCTGTCCCAGCCGCTTTCCCAGCGCCGCCGTCTCCTTTGCCGAAAAACTCTCTATTACCGTTGCATTTCCTGTCGTAGCTGTCATAGTCCCACCATTTATTTCATACAAAACCGATAGCTTTCCAACTGTTTTTGGGCGAGCTGCTTTAGTTCGCCGTATTTGCCGCCCAACTGCTCCCTCGGTATGATATACGCCTGAATCCGGTTGCTGTAGATCAGCACCTGATGTTTGGTGGACGCAATCTTATAAATCTGATCCCAGGGCAGTTCTCCGGCTTCCTCTCCCTGCGTCACGCGTATTCCGCTCTCCGATACTTCGTAATGCAGCACTCCGGACAGCACCTCATTGGTGCGAAGCGTCCGTTTTGCGCGCGTCCACAGCGTCAACGGAATGTAGCACAAAAGCAGCGCCCCCACGACCGCGTACAAAATTCCGTACGGAAGTTTTCCCTCCCGAAAGCTCCCCGCGGAAATCACAAATACAATCGCAGCCAGCACAATGGAAAGAATCCCCTGCGAGCCCCGATAGGACTGGTAGATATTGAACCGGTATAGATCCTTTGGCTGAAGCTGTATATCAAATGATACGTCCATAATTCCTTTTACTCCTGTTTTTCTGCTATTATAGCATTCCTTCCGGCAAAAAGAAAGACGCGATTCCATCCGTTGTCCCTGAATCCAAAGTTTTCCGGATTTCTTCGCGTCTTTTTCGCTTTCTTTTTATTGCTCTCTGCCCTTTAAAATCGGCGACAGCGGTTTATATACCAGCATGGTAATCACAACGGAAAACAAGCCTTTTATCATCGTAAACGGCATATTAAAGCATACCAGACATTGGAGAATCGATTTCATATTCGGCAGAATCGCCTGATACGCGCCAAGCACCGCCTCCTGCGGCATAAAATTGTAGTATACCGGATATACCAGAAAATAATTGGAAAAAATACTAAATACGCCCATAACGAACATTCCGGTCAGCGCTCCTGCCAGCGCGCGCATTTTCGTTTTTTTCATCCGGTAGATCAGTCCCGCCGGAAGCACAAACGCGGCGCCCAGCAGAAAATTGGAAAGTTCTCCGATTCCGCCCGTCGATGTAATGAACAGATGAATGACATTTTTTATCAAACAGATCACAGTGCCGCATAACGGTCCGTATGCAAACGTTCCGATCAAAGCCGGAAGCTCCGATAGATCCATTTTGATAAAGGACGGCATAAACGGTACGGAAAAATCCAAAAACATCAAAATATACGCAATCGCGGAAAGCATTGCCGTCCCCGTCATTTTGCGCACATTGAAAGCTTGCGCCGTTCCCGCTTTGCGGGCCGCTGTCGTGTTGGTAGTTACAGTTGATTCGTTTTTCATATCTCTCTTCCTTTCTTTTTTCAAGGAATTCCATGAGAACCGTATGGGAGTATTTTCTATCGAAGGTGCGTAGGACCATATACCAAAAGCCTGTTACCGGCAGCTTTTTGCATATTATGGTATAAAAATACCCCGGAAGAACTATCCATCCGGGGATCCTGTCACTTTTCCGGCGATGCACCAAAAAACAACGGTACACCGTTCCCAAAAGCTTTCTTCTCTCATCCAGACTGTACTGTCGGTTCCGGACTTGCACCGGATCGGCTGCTTGCGCAGTTCACGGACTTCCTGAGCATCAGGTTACCGTCGGTCGGGAATTTATGCACTGCATATCACCCTGCCCCGAAGAATTCCTTATTTATTTGCATTGTCATTATATGAAAGTTCCCGCGGACTGTCAACTGTTTTTTATGCCCTTCATGGTAAGTTGGATGCGCTGCTTCTTCAAATCCACGCTCATGACCTGAACCTCTACAATATCCCCCACATGGACAGCCTCCAGCGGATGGCGGATATAGCGGTCGCAGATCTGCGAAATATGCACCAATCCGTCCTGATGCACGCCGATATCTACAAAAACGCCAAAATCAATGACATTGCGCACCGTACCCTTTAAAATCATTCCCGGCGTCAGGTCTTTCATTTCCAGAACATCGCTGCGCAGAATCGGTTTGGGCATATCCTCCCTCGGATCGCGCGCCGGCTTTTCCAATTCTTTTACAATATCGCGAAGCGTCAGCTCCCCGATCTCCAATTCTTTTGCCAGCGCCTTGTAATCGCCTATTTTTTTGGAAATTCCGGATACGCTGCGGTTTTCCACATCTTTTGGCTCATACCCGAGTTTCTGCAGCATCCGCACCGTCGCCGGATAGGACTCCGGATGCACTCCGGTTGCATCCAGCGGATTTTCCCCGCCCGTAATGCGCAGGAAACCCGCGCACTGTTCATACGCTTTCGGTCCGAGCTTCGCCACGTTCAAAAGCTGGGAACGGGAGGTAAATTTTCCATGTTCTTCCCGATAAACGACGATGTTTTTTGCAATGGTTTTGGAAATGCCGGAAATATACTCCAGCAGCGATGCGGATGCCGTATTGAGATCCACTCCGACTTTATTCACGCAGTCCTCGACCACGCCGTTTAACGCCTCGCTTAATTTTTTCTGGTTCATATCATGCTGGTACTGTCCGACACCGATGGATTTTGGATCGATTTTAACCAGCTCCGCCAGCGGATCCTGAAGCCTTCTCGCCATAGACGCCGCGCTTCTTTGTCCCACGTCGAAATTCGGGAATTCCTCCGCCGCCAGTTTGCTTGCCGAATAAACGGAGGCGCCCGCTTCGTTTACGATCACATAGGACACCGGAACCGGAAGTTCTTTGATCAACTCGACGATGATCTGCTCCGATTCGCGGGAGGCGGTTCCGTTTCCCAGCGAAATCAGGGTAATGTGATATTTTTGAATCAGCTTTTTGACCGTCTCTTTGGCTTCCGCCACTTTATTCTGCGGCGGCGTCGGATAGATTACCGTCGTAGCCAGCACTTTTCCGGTTGCGTCCACCACTGCAAGCTTGCAGCCGGTACGGAAAGCCGGATCCCATCCCAGTACCACCTGCCCCGCAATCGGCGGCTGCATTAAAAGCTGCTCCAAATTCTTTCCGAAAACCCGAATGGCTCCGTCCTCCGCCGCTTCCGTCAGCGCGTTTCGGATCTCGCGCTCAATGGCAGGTGCGATCAAACGTTCGTACGCATCCGCTGCCGCCTCTTTGCATACCGCCGCCGTCTCCGTTTCCCCGCCGGATACGGTCTGCTTTTCCAGATAGCGCAGAATATCCTCCGTCGGCGCTTCGATCTTGACCGTCAGGAATTTTTCTTTTTCGCCCCGATTGATGGCAAGCGTACGATGGCCGGCTGTTTTTTGGAGCGCTTCGTCGTATTCATAGTACATTTCATAGACCGATTCCGCCTCCGCCTCTTTCGCATGGGATAAAAGACGGCCCTTTTTCATGGTCATTTCCCGTATTTTGGTACGATATTCCGCCTGATCGGAAATATACTCGGCAATGATATCCTTTGCTCCGTCAATCGCCTCCTGAACGCTGGCCACTTCTTTTTGGGGATCGACATATTTCTGCGCTTCGTCCGCAAGCGGCGTCCGCAGCTTCTGAAGCATGATCGTATTGGCAAGCGGCTCCAATCCGCGCTCTTTGGCAATCGTTGCCCGAGTACGGCGTTTCGGACGGTACGGACGGTATAGATCCTCGACCTCCACCTGCGTTTCCGCCGCTAAAATCTGCGCTTTTAATTCTTCGGTCAGCTTTCCCTGCTCCGCAATTCCGGAAAGCACCGTTTCCTTTTTTTCTTCTAAGTTGCGCAGATAAACCAGCCGCTCAAAAAGGCTGCGGAGCTGCTCGTCGTTCAAGGCTCCGGTCGCCTCTTTCCGGTAGCGGGCGATAAACGGGATCGTATTTCCCTCATCGATCAGCCGGACCGCCGCCGCCGTCTGTTCCTTTCGAATCTGCAGTTCTTCTGAAATTTTTGCGATTATCTCCATAAGACTCCCTCTTTGTCATTTACTTTTTTTACCCCAGCAGGGCAACTCCGGAAAACAGCAGTATTCCGTTTTTGATCAGAAAATTTGCCACGACGATCACAAGCGCGATCCACAGATAAATGCTCCGGAAATTCATGCCGATCGCAATTTTTCCGCGGGACAGCCGCTCAATCGTCTGCGACACCATAAACCAGCCGCCAATTACCGCCGTATAGAGGACAAACGGATGAAAATACAAAGAACGCAGCAAATTCCCCCTCAGCAGCGCAAAACACGCCCTTGTTCCTCCGCATCCCGGACAGTAAAAACCGGTTACGGTATAAAATGCGCATGGCGGCATCCATTCAAACAAATGAAAGAGCCGTTCCGCTGCCGCCAGAGCAGCGGTTACTCCGATTAAAATCCATCCGGTAATATAAAAATACGGGTTCATTTCCGCATCTGCTTTCATTTTCGTTTTACCTCCCACCAGCATAGTATATTGTTTCTTGTGTTCTTTGTCAAAACAATGTATAATAGTATTATGATTTTTATCGATTTTTGGAAAGGGGGATTTTTATGATCGGTTCTGTTTCAGGCAGATATGACCGATACGCGGGAAGAATACCGGACGAATCGGAAAAGAACCGTATGCTTTCCGGCGTAACCGCTGCAGAGGAAGAAAAGAAAAACGGAAGAGTTTCCCCTGAAGAATGCCAGACCTGTAAGAAGCGCAAGTATCAGGACGGCTCTGACGAGGTAAACGTTTCTTTTAAAAATGCGGCGCATATCTCTCCAACCGCCGCTGCATCCGCTGTGCGCGCGCACGAAAGCCAGCATGTCAAAAACGCTTACGCCAAAGCTGCGGAAAAAAACGGAGAAGTCATTTCCGCCTCCGTTTCCATCCACACTGCAGTCTGTCCGGAATGCGGCCGCACCTATGTTTCCGGCGGCACGACGCAAACAGCGATCCGCTATGCGAAGGAGTCGAATCCTTATCAAAAACGCCAGAAGTCTCTGGACGCTCTCTCGCATCGCGGCAGGAATTTCAATTCCACCATCTCATAAACAAAGCTTCTGACAACGGAGCATCCATTACAGACAACAGGATGCTCCGGCTGTCATTCCAAGTTCTTCGTTTCCCTTTCTTTTAATATTTCAGAGACGATCGCTTCCGCCGTATCCGCTTTGGACATCCGCCCAAGCTCCCTAAAGCCATGTCTGGTAATCAGGGTTACTACGTTCGTATCGGTGCCAAATCCCGCGCCCTCGACTTTTAGATTATTTGCCACTATCATGTCCGCGTTTTTCTTTTCCAGTTTGCGCTGCGAATTGTCCAGCAGATGCTCCGTTTCCATAGAGAACCCGCAGAGATACTGATGCGGTTTTTTATGTGCGCCCAGATACGCCAGAATATCCTCCGTCCGTTCCAGTTCGATGACGGTTTTGCCGTCCTGCTTTTTTATTTTTTCGTCGGCAGGGTGGATCGGCCGGTAATCCGCAACGGCTGCCGTTTTAATGATAATATCCTGTTCTGCGTAACGCTCTTTTACCGCTTCCGCCATATCCGCCGCGGAAACGACCGGTACGACTTCGGTAAACAGGGGCGGATTGAGCGCGGTCGGACCGCTGACCAGCGTTACCTCTGCGCCTCTGCGCATACAGTTTTCCGCCAGCGCATAACCCATTTTCCCCGTAGAATGGTTGGTAAGATACCGCACCGGATCCATGCGCTCCTGCGTCGGACCTGCCGTAATCAGCACCCGTAATCCCTTCATATCCTTTTCATGCGCAATCTCCGCCAGAATATAGGAAAGCAGCGTTTCCGGCTCCGGCATCTTTCCGGCTCCCGTATCGCCGCATGCCAGATGCCCGAAGGCAGGATCAATGACCTTAAAGCCATATTCTTTCAGCTTCTTTAAATTGTCCTGAACAATCGGATTTTCATACATATTCGTGTTCATCGCCGGAGAAACCAGCTTCGGACATCGACACGCCAGAACCGTAGTGGTAAGCATGTCGTCCGCGATCCCGTTCGCCATTTTTCCGATGAGATCCGCCGATGCAGGCGCCGCCAGAAACAGATCCGCCTTTTTGGCAAGGGAAACATGCTCCACATTGTATTGAAAGTTCCGGTCAAACGTATCCGTCAGGCACTTGTTTTGAGTCAGTGTTTCAAATGTAATCGGATGGATGAATTTTGCGGCGTTTTCCGTCATAATTACCGTAACGTCGGCATGAAGCTTGCCCAGCGCGCTTGCCAGTCCCGCGATCTTATAGGCAGCAATGCTGCCGCTGACGCCAAGCACGATATTTTTCCCTTTCAGCATATCCGTTTCTCCCTTTTGCATTCTTTTTCTGTGCATTTATACTACAACAGCCGGCTTGCATGGTCAAGTAGGAAATCCGTTTACTTCTTTACAAATCAAAAAACGCCATGCAAAAGAAATTCTTCTGCATGACGTCTTTTTGGTATTGTTATTTGCCCAGCTCCGCTTTGAGCGCTGCGGTAAGCTGCGGAACAATTTTGTTCAGGTCGCCTACCAAACCATAGTCGGCTACATCAAAGATCGGTGCATCCTCATCCTTGTTGATGGCTATGATGATATCGGATTCCTCCATACCTGCTACATGCTGGATCGCTCCGGAGATACCAATTGCAAAGTACACGTTTGGACGAACGGTTTTTCCGGTCTGCCCAACCTGATAATCCTGTGCCAGCCAGCCGTTTTCTACAACGGCACGCGAGCAGCTTACCATTCCGCCAAGTACATCCGCCAGTTCCTCAAGAATTGCGAAATTCTCTTTGCTTCCGACACCACGTCCGCCGGAAACCAGAATTTTTGCATCCATGATATTCTTTACGCTTCCAACCGCCTTTACTACGTTTAAGATCTCTACGTAGCGGTTGTTCGGCGTAAATCCCGGATTGTAATCAATGACCTCCGCTTTGCGTCCCGCTTCTCTCGGAAGCTTCTGCATAACGCCCGGACGAACGGTCGCCATCTGCGGACGGTTATCCGGACATGCAATGGTTGCGATGGTATTTCCACCGAATGCCGGACGTGTCATAAGAAGCTGGTTGTGCTTCTGCTCCTGTCCCGGTGTCGGATTGAGCGGGAAATCGCCAATCTCAAGTACCGTACAGTCTGCGGTAAGTCCGGTCTTTACTCTTGCCGATACCGTCGGTCCCAGATCGCGACCGATAGCGGTTGCTCCTACCAGCATGATCTCCGGTTTATACTCGTTGATCACAGCAGCCAGCGCATGTGCATACGGCTCGGTACGGTAGGTTTCCAGTTCCGGATCGTCTACTACGATTACTTTATCCGCGCCGTATTCCGCAAGCTCATCCACTAAACCTTTTACGTTGGAGCCAAGAAGTACAGCGGTTACATCTGTACCTAAATCGGAAGCCAGTTCTTTTGCTTTTCCAATCAATTCGAAAGCGATTGGACTGATTTGATTGTCTACCTGCTGTGCGTAGATATATACGCCCTTATATTCTTCTAAACCCATTTTTATTCACCACTTTTCCTTCTGATCTTAGATTACGTGTTTCTCTTTTAATTTGTCCATCAGGTATGAAACGGACTCCGTAGGATCCAGATTGACCTTTTCTCCTGCACCTTTACGGACTTTATCGGATGCCTTTGCAATCTTCGTCGGGGAACCTTTTAATCCCAGATTGGAATCGTCTACATCCTTCAGATCCGGTCTTCCCCATACGGTTACTTCTTTCTCGTATGCATCAAAGATGCCGCCCGGAGTCATATATCTTGGAACGTTTAATTCGGAAAGCGCGGTAATCAGACATGGCATTTTCGCCTTAATCTCATGGTAGCGGTCTTCATACTGGCGTTTTACAACTACGGAATCGCCCTCGACTTTGATCTCCTCCGCATAGGAAATTACCGGAAGTCCCAGATGCTCCGCAATCTGCGGACCAACCTGCGCGGTATCTCCGTCGATCGCCTGACGGCCGGTAATGATCAGATCGTAATCAATGTTGCGGAGTGCGCCGGCAATCGTGGTAGAGGTTGCCCATGTATCGGCTCCTCCCAGTACCCTGTCCGTTACAAGAATCGCGTTGTCCGCGCCCATTGCAAGCGCCTCGCGAAGCACATCGTCCGCTTTTGGAAGTCCCATCGTTAAAACGGTAACCTCTGCGCCTGTCTCGTCTTTGATTCTAAGTGCTGCTTCCAGTCCGGCTTTATCGTCCGGATTCATAATCGCAAGCATCGCTGCCCGATCAAGGGTTCCGTCCGGGTTAAACTTTACGCCGCCCTTTGTATCAGGAACCTGTTTAATACATACTACGATTTTCATGTATTTTCTCTCCTTACTATGATTTCTTTCTTGTCCTATGCGGCTATTTCAATAAAGCGCCGGAGATGACCATACGCTGAACTTCGGAAGTTCCCTCGTAAATCTCGGTAATCTTAGCGTCGCGCATCATGCGCTCTACATCGTACTCACGAATATAACCGTATCCGCCGAACAACTGTACCACTTCGGTCGTAACAGCCATTGCCGTCTCTGCAGCAAACAATTTGGCTTTCGCCGCCTCAACGGAATATACCTTCTGGGTAGCTTTTGCCATTGCAGCCTTGTAAACAAGGAGCTGCGCCGCCTCGACTCTGGTTGCCATATCCGCAATTTTAAACTGCGTATTCTGCTGCTGTGCGATGGAACGTCCAAACTGCTTTCTCTCTTTTGTATAAGCAATGGCGCGCTCCAAAGCGCCCTCTGCAATACCCAGTGCCTGAGCCGCAATACCGATACGGCCGCCGTCCAGCGTATGCATTGCGATCGGGAAGCCCTTTCCTTCCGGTCCAAGCAGATTCTCTTTCGGGATTCTGCAGTCCTCAAAGATCAATTCATATGTAGAAGAGCCGCGGATACCCATCTTTTTCTCTTTCGTTCCGAAAGAAAATCCCGGTGCGCCCTTATCTACGATAAATGCGGAGAAGTTCTTTTTCTTTCTGCCTCTCTTGTCTTCCGTAACGCTGGTAATGGCGATCACGATATAAACATCCGCCTCTTTACCGTTGGTAATAAAGCATTTCGAACCGTTCAGTACCCATTCGTCGCCGTCCAGTACCGCTTTGGTCTGCGCACCCTGCGCATCGGTACCTGCACCCGGCTCCGTCAGTGCAAAAGCGCCGAGCTTCTCGCCGGTTGCAAGCGCTCTGACATATTTCTGCTTCTGCTCTTCCGTTCCGTAGGTCAGGATCGGATCTACGCAAAGGGACGTATGCGCCGATACGATAACGCCGGTCGTACCGCAGACTTTTGACAATTCTTCTACGCACATTACATAGGTCAGCGGATCGCATCCCTGTCCGCCATACTCCTTCGGAACCGGAATTCCCATAAAACCGTATTTCTGCATTTTGGTTACTGTCTCGCGAGGGAATACTTCTGTTTCGTCAACTTCCTGTGCAAGAGGTTTTACTTCTGTCTCTGCAAACTCTTTAAAGAGGCTGCGAGCCATCTCATGTTTCTTGTCTAAAGTAAAATCCATGATAAAATTTCCTCCATATTTCTATTTACTATTCATTACATCAAACCTTCGGGCAATCGCTGCCTGTCAGCTTCGCAATTTATTTGGAATAATCGTAGAATCCGATACCGGTCTTGCGTCCCAGCTTTCCTGCGCGGACCATCTTCTTCAGAAGCGGATGCGGACGGTACTTCGGATCTCCGGTCTCGTCATACAGCACGTTCATGATGGCAAGGCAGATATCCAGTCCTACCAGATCGCCCAGCTCCAATGGTCCCATCGGATGATTTGCGCCCAGCTTCATCGCGGTATCTACGCCTTCTACGGATGCAACGCCATCCGCTACAATGCCGATGCCCTCGTTGATCATCGGGATCAGGATCCGGTTTACTACAAAGCCTGCCGCCTCGTTTACCTGAACCGGAGTTTTGCCGATTTCTTCGGAAATCGCAACGATCTTGTCTTTCATTTCATCCGGAGTATTCTCTCCTTCAATAACCTCGATCAGCTTCATAACCGGAGCCGGATTGAAGAAATGCATACCGATGACCGGACGATCCAGTCCCGCGCCGATCTCCGTAATCGAAAGGGACGAGGTATTGGTTGCAAAAAGGCAGGTAGACGGAACAATGTCCTGAAGCTCCTTAAAGGTCTGCTTTTTCACGTCCATGACTTCCAGTGCAGCCTCTACGATCAAATCTGCGTCTGTACAGATCGTTTTAACGCCGGTCGTAATCTTCGCTAAAATTTTATCGGCGTCCTCCTGAGCCATCTTTCCTTTTGCAACTCTCTTTTCAAAGCCTTTTGCGATCTTATTTTTGCCGTTTGCAGCAAACTCCTCGTTAATATCGCAAAGATATACTTCATACCCCTCTGTCTGCGCAAATGCCTGTGCGATTCCGGAACCCATAGTTCCGGCGCCAATTACACCAACTTTCATGTCTGTTACCTCCTAATCTGATTATAAAATAAATAATATCTGGCAAAGTATGTATTTACACGAACAATTCCGGCTGCGGACTATTCATATTTCTCAACGATCGTCGCGCATCCCATTCCGCCGCCGATGCAAAGGGTTGCAAGGCCTCTCTTGGAATCCCTTTTTGCCATCTCGTGCAGCAAAGTAACAAGAATACGGCAGCCGGAAGCTCCAACCGGATGTCCGAGTGCGATTGCTCCGCCGTTTACATTTACTTTGGACATATCAAAATTGAGATCTCTTGCAACCGCTACGGACTGAGCGGCAAACGCTTCATTCGCCTCGATCAGATCCATATCGTCAATGGTAAGTCCGGTTCTCTCCAATACCTTTCTTGTAGCGGCAACCGGACCAACTCCCATGATCTCCGGCGCTACGCCTGCAAGCGCGCCCGCTACCCATGTCGCCATCGGGGTAACTCCAAGCTCTTTTGCTTTTTCTTCGCTCATAACGACGATCGCCGCTGCGCCGTCATTGATTCCGGAAGCATTGCCGGCGGTAACCAGTCCGCCCTCTTTTCCGGAGCAGCACTTCAGGTTTGCGAGCGTTTCTTTCGTAGTGCCCGGACGAGGTCCCTCATCCTTTACGAAATCAACCGTTTCTTTCTTTACTTTAACCGGTACCGGAACGATCTCATCATTGAATCTGCCTTCCGCCATTGCCTTCTCGCATTTCTGCTGGCTGTTTGCGGAAAACTCATCCAGCTCCTCACGAGTAATGCCGTATTTATCGCATACATTTTCAGCAGTGATCATCATATGATAATGGTTAAATGCATCCGTCAACGCATCGTTTACCATTGTATCAATGATGGTCGCATTGTTCATACGATAACCGAAACGAGCCTTTGTCATGGCATACGGAGCCATTGACATATTCTCCATGCCTCCTGCTACCACGATATCCGCCTGTCCTGCCAGAATCTGTGTTGCAGCTTCATTGACACACTTCAATCCGGAGCCGCATACTACATTTAAGGTAACTGCCGGAACTTCAATCGGAAGTCCTGCTTTGATGGATGCCTGACGCGCTACGTTCTGTCCCTGCGCCGCCTGAATGACGCATCCCATCAGCACCTCATCCACCTGCTCCGGTTTGACGCCGGCACGCTCCAATGCCGCCTTAATTACGATCGCACCTAAATCTGCTGCCGGAGTATTGCTCAATGCTCCGCCCATCTTGCCGATTGCAGTACGGCAAGCCCCTGCTAATACTACTTTCTTTGCCATGTTCGTATCTCCTTTGATTGTTATTGCGTACCATTACGCTGTTAATTTTTTAACGAACCAATATTACCACATTTTCACATGAAAATCAATGTATTTAAGCGGAAAATTGATGCAAGCATCATTTGTCCGCTTTTTTTCCGTCTGACCGGACCATTTTTCTTTAAATCAAAGAAAATCGTCCTCATATTTTATTTTTCTATTGACATCTTTCTTTTTTAGTTTCATATTTATCTTGCGAATATACATATATAACATATATATGCAAGTCATTATAATATAATCAGTTGAATTGTCCGTTATTTACCATGCACACAAAGGAGAATCAAATGATAGAAATTGTTATATGCGATCCAGATACGGCTTTTGCCAAAAATCTCTCTGAAAGAAT
>CANQCX010000021.1 GCA_947591115.1 uncultured Lachnospiraceae bacterium
CCCGCCTTCCTCCAATGCCCTTACTTCATTTTCCAGATGTGCGTAGTTGGCGCACATCATGGAGGCGTTTAATTCAACATTCATAATTTCCTCCGTTTTCTGTCAGAATCCCCAGCGCATCCAGAATGCGCCGGCAGCTTCCCTTATCATGAAATTTATGCATTTTTCTGCACAGACGCTCCCGCTTTTCCCGCGTGCTGTCTTCCCCCCGCATGACCTCCGACAGGAAACTGCAGAAATCTTCCCATGCATCCAGCTCTTTCCCCGGCATCCAATCCCGGATCGGCTCAAAAATAAATCCCCTGTTTTTTTCATAGGCTTCCACGTCATCCAGCGTAAACGCCTCCGGACGGTCTAACAGCATGTAATCGACTGCCGTTGACGAATAATCGCTGATCAGTGCGTCTGCCAGCGGCAGGAGCCGGTTGATCTCAATTCCTTCCATAGAAAGCCGGTGGTTGTCCAGAAGGACGATATTGGAAAATCCGCTGCAATGCACTTCCGTTTCATCCTGAAGCGGATGCAGTTTCACTGCCAGCACCGTTTTTCCTTCCTGAAGGAGTTCGTTGATCATTTCCATTTTCCGGAAGGAATCCACCAGCGGAAGTCCGGTTTCCGACGGCTCCTTCTGTTCATTCAGATAGCGGAACGAACCTTTGGACGTCCGGAAGGTCGGACACCAGAAAATGTACCGTTCCGCCTCCGGAATCCCCAGCCGCCCCAGCAGGCTCGGATCCGGCTTTTCGTAGAGCCAGTCCTGCTTTGCATAGCCGGTTACCAGCAGTTGTTCCTTCCGCAGTCCGTAAATCTGCTCATGGATCTCGGCATACAGGTCGCTGATCACTGTCATATAATCATAGCGTTTTTCACAGCGGACAAAATTTACCCTCGTCTTAAAGCCGCATCCATGCCAGAGCTGGATCAGGCACTGGTCGCTTCTGCGCCCTTTCGCAAATCCGTACGCATCCGTTGTAAAGATAAATTTTGCAAGACAGAGCGCATGGTAATACCGTTCCTGCTCCTCTTTCCTTTGGGACATCGCCCAGTCGAAGGATAAAAACTCCACATTTTCCTCCCGCCTGTCCGCAAACCTTCCCGGATCTTTGACCAGCCAGACCAGCTTCCATGTGCGGCAGTACCCGTTTGCCGTCATATATTCGAAAAGCGCCCTTGAATTGTCGGAAAAATCATCCGCCTCCACATAAGAGCCGCCCTGCGGCCCGCTCCGGAAAAGGATGATGTTTTCCAGCGGCTGCCCTTCATACTTCCTCCGGTATTCCGCCTCTGTTTCCGTCCTGCGGTTTTCAAAGTAATAAACTTCCGGAACGCTTCCGGAAAGCTCTTTCTTAAGGACCTCATACGCTTCCATCGGATAATCGCTGGTAATGACGATCCTGCTGTTTTCCTGCCCCAGCTCCTGGAGCCGTTCCAAGCCGAACACCGGTATCTTCTGCCCATGAAACAGGAACCTTCCATGATTGCGGACAGAGGCGTCCACAATCCCCGCGATCCTTCCATACCAGCCAAATCGTTCACACAATTCTTCGAGATCGGACGGCGATTTTTCATAACAGTAAATGGTTTTTCCGGAAAAACCTGCCAGATTCCGCTCCGTTAATTTTTCAAGCCTCATCCCTGTTCTCCTGTGTTCCTCCCTGAATCAGAAGTCCCTCCGCTTCCGCAAATTTCCAGAAAATATCCTTCTGCTCAAACCAGAGGATTTTTTCTTCCGGAATCTGCGCTTCCAGCAGCCGCGCTTTGACCTCCATTGCCTTATTCGGATTTTTGATGGTAATTACCAGAAGGTCATAGGCATCCGGCGAAACCGCGTCCGGCGAAATGACCGCCAGTTCCCTGTCCCTGTACTTTTCCCATTCATAATCCACACATGCTGCATACGCTGCGGTTCCCCGCACCTCGAGCTGCTTCTTATATTTCCTCCCCATTTCGCCGCCCCCGTAGAGTACGACTCTGCTTCCGTCCGGAATCTGATCCAGCCAGTACGGATCTACCCAGAGGAGATTGCGGTTTTGATACCCCATCCGCTGGTTAATGCCAAGCAGAAGCAGTTCCGTCACATACAGCTCCGCCTGCGTCCGCATGGTTTCCGTAAAATTTTCATGTTCGTACAGGCTGCGCAGATAGCGGTATACTTCATGAATATGCAGAAGATAATCAAAGTCGGCTTTGTGAACCGTAGATTCAGAGTGAATCCGGTAGTGGTAATAAGCCTTTTTTTCAATATATACTGCTTTGCAATCCAACAGATAGGTAAGGATTCCCAGCTTGTCTTCAGAAAAAGCAAGAGTCTTCGGAACCTGTACAAACGGCTTTTGCAGTAATTCCGTTCGAAATAATTTACACCAGAGGCTTCCCCTGATTCCGGTTTCCTTCTTCTGCATATGGTAAATGGCATGTTCACAGAGAAACTGCATCTCTTCTTTCCCGTAGAATCCCTCCGGAACCGCGTCAAACAGCAGGGAAGTGTAATTTCCTTCCTGCCAGTATCCGCTGGTTACCAGATCTGCCCCGCTCTGTTTTGCCCTGTTATACAATTGTTCAAACATCTGCGGATCAATCCAGTCGTCGCTGTCCACATATCCGGTATACTCGCCCTGTGCGTTCCTTACCCCATCGTTTCTTGCTGCAACACGACCCTCATTTTCTTTATGTATCACTTTTATCCGCGTATCTTTCTCTGCATAGGAATCCAAAATCTGTGGACTTTCATCCTTAGAGCCGTCGTCGATGCAGATGATCTCAATGTCTTTGAGCGTCTGCCCGATAATGCTGTCCAGACATTTAGGGAGAAATTTTGCGGTATTATAAACCGGAACGATGATTGATACCTTTACCATATTTTCCCTTTCTCCTCCGCTTTCTGAATTAATCCTCCGATCGTAAACACCCTGACATCCATACGTCTTTTAATTTCATCCGAAACTGCCTGTTCTTCCTGTACCAGCGAAAGCAGAACCGCATCCACCGGTTCCAGCATTTTCAACTCGTCTTCCAGCGTATAAGCTTTGTATTCTGTTTCTATGTACTTTGCATTTTTATCGATCAGATACGCGATCCGGATTCCGGTACGCTCCAGTTCTTTAATTAAAAGCCTTCCCATCCTTCCCATTCCATACACTGCAACGGAACGGATCCCCTGTTCCTTTAAAAGCTGCGTAATGCTTCCGCCGTTTTCCTTTATCATCTGCCAATCGCTCAACAGATAAAACATTTTCCGGAATTTATCCAGTTTCCTTAATCGTTCCCGGTATATTCTTTGAAGCATCTGCTCCAACAACTTCTCATCTTCCTTATCAAAAACTTTTTCCCTCTTTAAAATCTGCCCAAGTTCTTTTTCCGATGCCAGCATCCGTTCCGAATCCCATGAAGCATTTCCGTAATGTACGGTATGAGTAAATACTACGTTGTCATTCAGCGCAAACGACTTTCCTTCCCCCGCCATACATAACCACAACAAAAAATCATCCGCTCCGTTGTTTTTCATGATATTTTTCTTCCATACATCCGAAATTGCAGTTGTCCGAAGCAGAACCTGTCCCGGCGATATGATCGGGCATCCAGATTTCAACATGAATTCCTTGCTAACGGCATGTTCAAACGGATAATCCGTATTATAAAATAATTTATTTTCGTGAATAACCTGACATACAACTGCATCGCTATCCCCGATCTTTGCAAGCTGGCTGACAAAATATTCCGGCTTAATCTGATCGTCCTGATCCAGAAACAGCACGAATTCTCCCCTTGCATGTTCCAGTCCCCATACTCTTGCTCCATGTACCCCGCGGTTCTTTTTTGTGTTCAATACAAGGACTTCTTCGCCGCCCAATCCTTCTTTTTCAATAAGCTCATCCGGCGCATCATTTACAAAAATGGTCTGTATCATCCAGCTTTGCCCTATCGACTTTTGCGCTTCTTCGACTTGATGAAGCAGGTCGCTGATATATTGTTTTCCATGAAAGATTGGCACAATCACACTAATTGTATTCATATCACATTCCTTTTTCATTTCATTATTTAATCTTGATCAGTTTGCTCCAAAATGTAAAGTATTAGGTCTTATCATTCTTAATGCCAAAAACCACTCCACGATTTAATTTAGTTGAAATATATGTTTGCCGCACTTTTTCTGGAAACCACATGTAACCTTTACTTGTCCAATGCCTGATATTGTGCTTATCCATAAAATATTCTATTAAATCTTGATCAAAATCACTGTGATATGAACAAATTGCCAATTTAACATTTGATGAATTCTGTATTAACCTTTCTGCCCCCTTCAATGCATCCCACTCATTTCCTTCAATATCCATTTTTATAAAATTAACCTTCGTATGTATTACAGAATCCAGTGTCATCCTATTTCTATCGCAATAAGAAGAAACAAATCCCTTTATAAACACAACTTTTTCAGCATAATCTTTGAAAGTATACTTCAATGCCTTTATCCAGTTCTCGTCAGATTCGATCAAATAAATCTTAGACACCTTTTCAATCACTTCTATTGCGAAATTTCCTTCTGCTGTTCCTACATCAACAACAATATCTCCTTCTTCAACATTCAAATCATCTGACAAATATCTATGCGGAGAGTTATAATCCTGTTCAATCAAAAGAGACTTATAATATTCATTTACTTTTTCTTTTGAATCAAACATTGAAGAAAAATACATTTTTTTCCCATTATGGATCACATAATACAATCCCGCTTCTTCCTCAAACTTAACACATACTTCTTTCTCATAAGAACGCGTGAATGGATAATTAAAAACACCAAGTCCATATTTTTTCACATATTCTATTACTTCAGCCACCTCTGTATTATCCGTTTCTTCATACCGCCTAAGCAAGCTTTCTTTATAAAAAAAATATTTATTTTCGATAGAAATGTTATACTCTTTATATTCTGTCTCTATCTGATTTCTTATTTCTTCATAGGCATTCGTTAATACAATGACTTTTATTCCCTTATGATCTTTTAGAATATCCGGCGAATATATTATTTTTCCATAAAAAGTCACACCCCATTTTGAACAATCGTTATCTATGATTCCGACAATATCATACATATCTAATGTCAGACAGTCTTCCAATATATTTTTTGCAATTTTTCCTGTTCCCCATAATAAAATTTTTTCCATCCTACTTTTACCTAACCTTATTATTTATCCCCATCCGAAAAAAACATTAAAAATGTTTCTCTATTTCCATTCTCAACAGATCAATATTTGTAATTACCTTCTTTTTGTCTATATATTCCTCATCTAATTTACGATATATTTCATTTATGTTCTTACTTGCTATCACAACAAAATCATAGTCTAAATATTTTAATTTATCTGGAGCAATAACTAATTTTCCTTCAAATAACGAAAATTCTTTGTTTCTATCCGAATCTGCATAAGCAATAATCTCATAATCCGATGAAGAAAAACTCCGAAATAAATTCTTTGCCGTCCCCCCAGTTCCATATACGACGATTTGTTTTACACTCTTTTTCCCAATTGCAATATTCCTTACCGCCATCATCTCTGCAATTGAAAATATAATATCTTCTATATTATTTTTTATCTTATCTTTGTATTTACGTAATAATTTTGCCGAACACCAATCTATATTAATTGGTTCTTCCACAAATACTGGAGTATCATCTTCCTGCAGGGCATACCTCTTTGAATAATTTACAATATCAAAATCTCCCTCCCTTATTTTTTCAAACATCTCCTGCCAATGAAACGCAACTACACTATGATAACTACTCATAAGCTGTGCAAGAATTCCCTGATATAATTTTAACTTTATCTGCATCATTGTTCGAACCGGAAAATGTGCAGCCACAATATCAAAAGCTAAATTTCTTTTCAGATTATTTTCATCCATAACATCATGATGCCCCATTGTCAAAAAAACATTTCCCGCAATCTGACTCGGTACAATAACTTTTGTAAATTCATCAACACCTGAACGTCTGATTGTAATATCCGTAAAAATATTCTCAATCTTTTTTTCCTTATCCAAACAATAATTTCTCCATTTTATCAAAGATATACTGTCTTCCGGCAATTTATCAAAAACAGAAAAATCCTGTGATATTGGATAAATAAATTCATCCGCATCCACCGGAATAATAAAATCACAAATTTCTTCCTCTGCAATTTTTTTAAGGTACTTATTTTCAATCAAAATCTGCTCATAAAAAGAATTTGCCTCTACATAAAGATCAATCGCAAAGTTTTCCTCTTTTAATGCTTTTAAGATCTCTAGTGTTCCATCTGTACTTCCATTATCAATGATAACCATTTTATCAGCAAAGTTTATTGTATATCTCACAAAGGTTTCGATAATATCCGCCTCATTTTTTACCATCGATAAAGTTATTATTTTTTTCATTCTATTTTCCTTAATATTTCTGTCCTTCTTTTATTTTATTATAAATAATACTTCCGCACTGATTTCTGTTTTGTATTTTCGCATGCTCTAATTTTTTTACGTAATCTATATAATTTTGTAAACTCATATTTCCATGTTTTACAAATAATGGTTCTGATGAAATTTCTATATCTACATAAACTTCTTTTTCTGTAAATGTTCTATCTTTTAACGAAAAAAGAATACAACGGTTGGATTTATGTGATAAACACAACAACTCACTGTCATTCAACCAAATTGCTGAAATATAAGATTCTCCGCGTCTTTTTTTCAAAACAGCGCTTATTGTTTGTTTTTTTAAATCTACTAATAAAAATTGATTGGAATGGGACGGTAACAATAATATGTAATTATTTAAAATGGGCTGCATATAAAAAATATTAAAAAGAGTGTTTTTATCTGAATCATCTGCCTCATACTCATCGGGAAACGCATTTATATTTGTAACAATACCTGTTTCCGGCGTCCATCCGGTTAATACCTGTTTTTGATTGTCAATGATCCAAAAGCAGTCTTTACTATATGCAATCGCCGTATAACGCCTATCATTTTCCCCAATAAAATGTAATTTTCCTTTTTTGGTATGCGTATTAAATTCCACAATTGCATTTAATTGCAGACATGGCAACCAGAGACTTTCTTTAACTAAAATTCCTTTTCCAAATAATTCATTTGCTTCTAATTGATAGCCATCAAATATATGAAACCAATCTGTATACTCTGTGATTTTGTTCTTTAAATGATCATATTCTATGATACATCTTGCCGACTGAGGCATGATCCAAGTAGAATTTTCCTTTTTTACAGCAGAACGGAAATTAACTTTATATGGTTCTTTTTCTGCTACATATGTTTCTGCTTCATTCCAATCAAATTCTTCAAATTTATGATTATCGATGTCATAGCTAAAAATTATTTTTTTCATAAGCGGCATTATTATTATTTTACCATTTCCAGCAGATGCCACATCATATTCATACATTATTTGCTCTGTGTGCGGAATAGCACAGACTTTCTCTGCAATATAGGTTTTTTTACTCATTTTGCAGAGCCAAGTGTCTCCTAGAGAAACAAACCATAATTCCTCTTTATATTCAACACAGTTCTCAAACGCAATCGAAAATCTTGCCTTTTCTTTCATTTGCCACCTCCTGACACACCCTAAGAACTTTTTTTGCATCATCAAGTGATGAAACATTACCGATTTGCTTTATAGTTTCTTCTTTAACCTTCTGGTATAATTTCTGATTTTCACTTAATTCAAGAACTCGGGACATCAATTCTCTGTATCCTCCATGTACAATATGGTTCGGATTTACTTGATCCCGCATTGCTGTTGGAAAATCAGTCATTACAACCGGAAGTGCATTTTTCATCGCCATCCGTATACTAACTCCCCCACCTATACGATTCGGATTCAAATATACATTGCATATTCTATACAAACTACCCAGATTTTTTTCATATCCCCAATAAATAATCTGACCTTTTTCAATAAGCTGCTGCATTTCCCGATTATCCCTGCACAACTTATCTCCAACTAAAATCCATTTGAAATTTTTCTTTTTAAATAATAAGGTGGAAATTTCCTGAATAAATTCATCCGATAGATCAATATTTAAACGACTTCCAACTGTAACAATCAAAAAATCCTCATCTTTAAAACCAAATTGTTTTCTGCAATATTCTGTTTTATTAGCGTCTTCTTCTCCTATATTTCCAAGTTTAAGTTCATACAATTGTTCCTCTTGAAGCGCATGATATACTCGATTATCGTTTATTATTCTTTGAATATCAGAAAAAGCCAAATATGCATCTGCTTTTACCGTATATGCATTGCATCTCATTGGGAAACAAATGATCGGAAATCTTTGAATTAACACATCTGCTTCAGGAAATGTCTCATCAGACATATCAATAATAAATTCCGGATCATATTCTGTAATCTTAGTAAGCGTATTCTGTAACCTTTCTTTCACATTTGTTTTAAATTCATCCATGATTTGTATATTTTCCAATTGATATTCTTCTTTCGAATAATCAATAGCATCCTCTTTTTGGGAAAATCCATAATATCTTTCAATAAAGATATCATGGATATCTGATTCTATTTTTGAGAAAAGAACGAATATGCAAACTTCATAATCCAATTTTACAAATGCTTTTGCGTATGTTTTTATCATCATTGATACAGCGTCTGTAAGCATATTAGGACTAAATGAATTTGCAACAATTGCAATTTTTTTACCAGATTTTCTTCGTTTTATAGAATCATTAGACAGTTCATAATAACGACATATTTTTTTATATAACACTTTTCGATCACTATAAAATTCCGGATAAATATAATCCATATGTAAAAAACTAACATAATTTGTATCAATTATAATGCCATAGCAAGTGTCATCCTTCCACTCCATTTCTTTTAAGCAGGTCATCAATTCTTTTAAACATGCTGAATCAAAATAGTTATTTTGATACATAAGAGAAAGCAAAATTAGTTTTTTATCATTATTTGGTGTTTTTGTTATAATCTTCTTGAGTTCAACAAACAACTCATCAAAATCATTTTGTTCGGCAAATAAAGCTTGTAATCCAGAATAATATTCACATGACTTTCTTGCACACGACTTTCTTGTTTGATAAGTCTGTTCCATATAATTCTCAAAATAATTATTTAACTTTAATTGTTCAATGCTTAATGCCTGATCCAAATCAAACAATGTATTTATTTTTTCCAATGGTACTCCATTGTTTAACATTTCTTCTTTTACTGATTGCACAATTTTCTCATTTACAATCGTAATAAGTATTGCATCATAATGCAGATCTTTTAATTTTTCTATGGATTGCGCCATATTTCCATCTAACGACTTTCCTTTCGGATTCCGGTCAACAACTCCTGCAAAAACACAATAGCCGTTTTCAATCAACTGCTTATAACAAACGCTGCTATTCCTGCCACATCCATAAAAAACAATTCTGGATTTTCTTTTAATTTTCCAAAATGGAATACCTGAATACATACATTTACCCCTTATTTTCTGATTTCCGGATAAAAATGCACGCTTTTATAATCCGCCCCTTCAATCCGCACTCCATCTTCCTCCACACGAATCCGTTGTTCCTTGATACAGTTCCATAACTGATAAAACATATCTACGATCGGATGCAGCAGTGCATTATAATCATTTTCTCCAAAATTCGAACTGTGCATAATTGACTGCATGATGATTTTTCCCGTATCCATGCCTTCATCTATCAAAAAAGCAGTATTTCCAACAACAAATTCATGATTTTCCATCGCATGGTCAATGGCGCTAAATCCCCGATACGACGGAAGAATACTTGGATGAAATACAATGATATGATCCTTATAGATATCCAGCAATTCTCCGGATAATAAATGATGTCCGAACACAAAAAGATAATCTATTTCATATTCCTTTAATTGCAATAATATTTCATCCGAAAGTTTTCGATTCCGTTCTTTCCGCTCGCACTCCGTATATTGATTTTTGTAATCATAAAAAATATATTTAATTCCGGTTCTCTTACAAATTTCACGTATTTCCTCTCCTTCCTCCCATTCATCCGATAAAACAAACGGTAAATTTGAAATAATCTGTCCGGATCTGGAATCCAATAAAATTTCACAAAGCCTTGATGCTTTTCCTGATATATAAAATGCTATTTTCATTTGTTTCTCCTTTTCTTTTATTTTGTATAATAGCTGTTAAATACGGTCGTTTCTGTGCGAAATGCATCGTCTTTCCAAACCGTCAAACAATACTCAAACGGCATAATACTGTTGTCTAATATAATGCGTCTGGATAATCGATACGCAATTTCCAAAACTTTTTCCGGTTTTGCATGAAAATCACTGTCTGATGTCCGATAATCAACCTTGTCCGATAGAAAATAAAACGCAATACCCCCCCCTTGCCAGTTGAAACGATTTCTGCATAGTATCCTCAATATACGAATACATCTCCTGTTCGGATTCTGTAATGCGGGTTCCAAACATCCCACACTCCACTACCCAGTCATAAACTGTTTCCTCTTTCAGTTCTGACAGAGAACAATGATAAAATCTGGCTGTCTCCTGTGCATACCTCCGCTGTGCCTCCTGAATAAAAGGAGCCATAATATCAATTCCGCAATAATCTATTTGCTTGGGTTTTTTCGTTTCCCTGAGATAACGGTACAAATCCCCAAATCCACACCCAACGTCTAAGATCGATACGGACTCGCCTTCTATGTACCGCATCAATTGTTCAAATCGGATATCCTGTTTATTTTTTGTCCATCCAAGACTTTTCTCATCTACGCCATATTGTTGGTACAAAGACTGATAATGCTCCCTTGCAAGTTCCAGATGTACTTTCTCCATCCCTATTCTCCTAATAATTATTTCAACATATCTGCATTACTGTTGTAATTTCTGTCATATAGCATTCCAGTTTCATCCAGCCGCAATTCGCCTCCGGCGCAACGCCAATCTGTACAATTTCTGCAGATATCCGGCAGTTCATCAAACCGATGCTCCATATGTGCTTTGATAATCGTATCTTTTTTTCTTTTCCATATCTGCTGGATGGATTCCTCATTTATATTGCCAATCTGCCCTTTAAGTTCTGCATCCCATCCGCAGACAGCTACACGCCCATCCCATGCAATGGCAAACTGTCCAATTGCATATCCACAGGCGCTTCTCTCCTCCTGCAAACAATTTCCCGAAGCCGAAACATTGACGTTGCCCCCCCATGTCGCCAATTTTCGTACATTGATCCGGATTTTATACTGTTTCCAATAATCAATAATATCCTGTATCTCCGCCTGATTTTCCGGCATTTCAATAACTTTAATTTCCAAAACCGGTTTCTTACATCCCCGCATTTCTTTTCTCTGAATGAAACGACGTACGTTTTCATAAACAACGTCCCGATCTGCTCCCGAACGAATCGTTTCAAAGACTTCTTTAGAAAATGCATCCATATCAATGCTGATAAAGTCAATTCCGGAATCCAAAAGCATATCAATCATTTCCGTACTTAAAAGAGTTCCATTTGTATTCATATTTACATTGGCTAAACCTTTTTTCTTCGCATAATCAATCATAAAATAAAGCTTATAGCGTTCCAGAAGCGGTTCTCCATAAAAGTCGAGCCAAAGACGCGTCATTGGATTTGTTTCGGCAATCTCATCGATAATTTTTCTGTATAGGGCCATATCCATGTGCCCGCGCGATCTCTTAAGATCCTTATTTCCGCACATTTTACATTTTAAATTGCAAAAATTACTTGGCTCAACCGCAACATTCAAAGGAAAATCCCTGACTTCAAATTTTTTCTCTAATTCTGAATAATCAATATTCTGTATATATTTTGATTCCTGCATAACTATTCGTCCCCCTTCTTTTCATCCATATCCGAAACAACCACTTGCAGATACTCTTCCATATGATCCATACGATACCTCATGACATCACTGGATGCATGTTTCATCAGCATCGCACCAATTCCGAATCCTCCGTTATCAAACCGATGTACTTTCTGTCCCTGTTCAACAAATAAATCACATAAAAGAACATCTTTCTCTAATTCCGGAGAAATATTTAATTTTTGAAAATATCCGTTTTTTGATGAGTGAATGACATAGGAAGAAATGTATTGTTTTGTCCTGCATTCTTTTAACTGTGAACAATCCTCCCCAAGTGCCGCCATAATCGTATAACGTGCCAGATCGACATCTGTTGCCAATTTAATCGCATCTGTGATCAGATTCCCCCCATTTCTTGGTCCAATTTCTAAAAGATACAGTTTTTCGTCTTCATCTATGATAAAATCAAGATTAATCGCTCCCATTTTCATATTCAGCAATTTCATTAACCGCCCAATTTCTTTACGCGCCTTGTCTTTTAAGTGTTCATCCAAAATTGACGGATAACTTTCTCCGATCGGAACAAGCGGATTTACAAGACGATCAAAATGCTCATTCATAAGTCCTGTAAACACCAGTTCTCCGTCAACTAAAAAACCATCTCCCGCAATCTGATATCCTTTCCGCTGGATAAATTCTTCCACTATGACAATCCCGCTATGGGAATATTCTTTTGCTTCTTGATAAGCCGCCTCAAATTCTGTTTCATCAACAATACGGCTGACCCCCTTGCTTCCGGAAGAATCGACTGGTTTTATCATTGCCGGTTTGCGTATTTCTTTAAAAAAAAGATACGCTTCTTTTTCATCTGTAAAACTTTTTCCTTTTGGAAATAAAAAACGATTCTTCTCTAAAAAGGAGCGCATAAGATCTTTTCTTGTTAATAACAATACCGACTGGTATGGATTAGTAGGAAGTCCCAGCTTCTCCGCAACATATGCCGCTGTAGGTGCAGAAACATCTGATGCATAAGAAACAATCCCATCAATTTTAAGTTTTTGCGCTAATTCCAGAACTGCCTCTTTATCTGTTGTGCTGACATTATGGTATTCGTCTGCAAACTTATGAGCCGGATTATCTGGAAGATAGTCTACGCTGATCACATAGCATCCAAGTTCTTTGGCTGCTTTGGTAGCCGTCATCTGGAAATAATTTCCGCCCAGCAACATAATTCGTTTCATATTGGCTTTCCTCCGTAGAATTCTTCTATCTTTTGACAAACAAAATCAATTTCTGTCTGTTTCATTCCATAGTACAAAGGAAGACGCAAAATCCGCTCACTTTCTTTTGTCGTATATACATCCTCTCCAACAAATTCTCCGTATTTTCTCCCCGCAGAAGCAGAATGCAGGGGTATGTAATGAAATACGGCAAAGATGTTATTTTTTTTCAAATGAGAAATCAGTTTTTCCCTTTCCCATATATCTTGTGTTTTTATCCAAAACATATGGCTGTTATGCTCAATATGAGAAGGGTAATGCGCCAGTTCCAAATACCCTTTCTGTTCCAGATCATGAAGCTGTTTATAGTAATAATCCCAGCTTTCCTTTCGATTCTGGTTGATCTCATCCGCAATTTCTAATTGTGCATATAAAAGCGCTGCATTGATATCACTTGGTAAATAAGACGATCCTTTGTCTACCCAAGAATATTTATCAATTTCTCCACGAAAAAATTTACTTCTATTGGTACCCTTTTCCCGTATAACTTCCGCTTTTTCAATCCATTTTCCTTCCGTAAAACAAAATGCACCACCCTCTCCCATAGTGTAATTTTTTGTTTCATGGAAGCTAAAACAGCCAAAATCTCCAAATGATCCGCAATATTTCCCTTTATATTTTGACATAAACGCCTGTGCAGCATCTTCTATGACAAATAAATGATCTTGTTTTGCAATCTCATTAATTTTATCCATTTCGCACGCCACACCTGCATAATGTACCGGAACAATGGCTTTCGTTTTTTCGGTTATCGCATTCTCAATTAAATTTTCATCCATATTCATGGTGTCCGGACGAATATCAACAAATTT
This sequence comes from uncultured Lachnospiraceae bacterium, assembly GCA_947591115.1. Taxonomy (GTDB): domain Bacteria; phylum Bacillota; class Clostridia; order Lachnospirales; family Lachnospiraceae; genus Roseburia. The sequence goes on from CANQCX010000021.1 coordinate 13,925, forward strand.
TATCCTTGCTCCCCGAAGCACAAATGCGTTAGCTGTCGAAACAAATGTATAAGACGGCATGATAATTTCATCGCCCTCATGAATATCACAAAGCAGTGCTGCCATTTCCAGCGCAGCCGTTCCCGAGGTGGTCAACAGACATTTACATAATTGAAACCTTTTCTCTATCCATTTATGGCATAATTTTGTATATCTTCCATCGCCGCTAAGCACTCCCGAGTCGAGTACATCCTGAATATATTTTGTCTCACTTTCCATATGTACCGGAACATTAAGCCTCATGTCTATTTTCTCCCACTAAATAACTGCCATAAAATGTCAGTTACTGCTTTCGTTTTTTATTTTAAATTCTGATATGCCAATACGCTTTGTATCATAACCGGCATTCCTTTTGCCCTGCAGAGCTGCACCACGCTGCTGGTGTCCCCGTAATAAGCGTCGCTTAATGCAATCGCCCGATCCAGTTCCGCCGAATCGTCATAAATTCCCCAGCCTTCTTTTCGATACTGCCGCATGAGTTTTTGATATCCTTCCCACAGCTTTGGGCGCATGGAACTGATCGTAGCCTGTATCAGCGGATGCGGACGCCAGAGCAATGTAACTTCATTTTGAAACGACCGGAAGGTTTGAAAGACATCCTGCATTTTCCCCAGATAACGATCTGATTCATTCAGCAGGGCAGTCAAACTTGTATTATAGAACACAACCTTCTTTTTCGTTCCGTCCGGTCGGTACAGCAACGGTTTCCAGTCCTCGGGAATTTCTTCCTCCGATACCTTTGCATTGACCGCCTTATCAAGTTTCGGAGAGCCAAGTCCCAGAATCCTCTTTTCCCAATCCGGACGGGTTTTTTCTCCTGCATATTCCGTCAATACGTCGATGTATGCCTGACGCATATTCTCCGACTGAACGATTACGGTATCGGCGTACCATACGCCCGGCACAATGATAAAATGGGCGATGTTGTCAACTGCGCTTTTATTCCTCGGATCGATTTCGCCCAACACAAAATACGGAATATAGACCAGCCGGTCTGTGTATTTTTTTAAATTGGATGCATAAAAAAATGGCTCCACGCTTGTCACAAGATTTGAATTATCATATGGATTATGTATAAAGATAAAATCCGGATGATGTTCCTCTAAATCATAATCCTGATAGTCGATAACCGGCACATCTTTTGGATATAAGCCGCCCTCATAATGCATTTTCGCGAAACTTCCATCCGGATTCCGGTCATAATACGGAATCGGAATCACATATGCATCACAATCCGGATCGGCGTCCGCCGCGCGCCAGACGCTTTCCAAGCTGTCCCACATCGACGCCTTATATGGCAGAAACACTGCTTCTTTGCGGATTGGAATGTCATTACGGATACTGTTTTCCGCTTTTACCAGTTTCCGCTTCATGGATTGATATATTTTTCCGGCATCAGTCTGTGCGCCGGAAAATTCCTCATGCAGCCGGTACGCCAGTTCGCAATACTCTTCCAGAAATGATACGGCGGCAAAACCGCTCCCCTCCGACTGCTCAATAAACGTCCCAAGCGCAACTGCAGCTTCCTGACAATCTTCCAGCAGGATCTGGATCTTGTGGAACTCCTGTTCTTTCATCAACTCCCCGAGCTTGTCCTGCGCCTGTATGAGCAGTTTCATGAAATTCTGCGCCCTGTCTTTTCCGGCTTTTTTCATAAATCCCTCTTCCTCTTTTTCCAAGATAGAATTTCACATTTCATTTATTATATCAAACTGCATTCCTACTTGCAACTGGTTTTCCCGGTTTTGCACTATGGAATTCCCAAATTTCTAAATTATTGGTTGACAACAATCGTCGTTTTTGATATTATAACTAAGTCGCGATGTGACATATATGAAATGCGGAAGTGTCGGAACTGGCAGACGAGCAAGACTAAGGATCTTGTGAGCATTGCGCTCGTGTGGGTTCAAGTCCCATCTTCCGCATTCAAATACAGAAGGACTGCCATTGGCAGTCTTTTTGTATACTATGGTATTTTCTTTTATCTTTTCCATATAGATCAATATATCGTGTCCGGCAGGTAAAAACTGTCTATTTCTGAGAGGACAATGCTTCATAAATGGCATCCACATCCTCCGTCGTCCCAATGGCATCAATAACCTGATAAATGCTGGAAATCTGTGCAACATCGCTTTCGAACATTTCGGCAGTCTGTTTTGCATCCCATCCCTTTGCTTTCTTTTTGCAGATGAGCTGGATGAATTGTTTCATTCCTGCGGCGCGTTCTTCCTCGCGACCTTCCTCGCGGCCTTCCTGCCTTGCATTCTGTTTATCAATATTGTGGTCCATCTCATACGCACACCAGTTCATATATTCGACCTCCCA
>CANQCX010000022.1 GCA_947591115.1 uncultured Lachnospiraceae bacterium
CTCAGCGCGGAAATCAAACGGTTGCGCTGCGGAAACAGATAAGACTGCGGCTTCGTCTCCGGCGGATATTCGGAAAGAATTCCCCCTTCTTCCAAAATCTGTTCATAAAGGCGACGGTTTTCCTGCGGATAGCAGACGTCCACGCCGCATCCCAGCACCGCGTAGGTTTTTCCGCCTGCCGCAAGCGCGCCCCGATGCCCGTCCGCATCGATTCCGCGCGCAAGACCGCTGATCACTGAAACATTCTGCGCCGCCAGCGCTTTTGCCAGCGCAAATCCCGCCTCGCTTCCGTATGCCGACCGGCACCTCGCTCCGACAATGGCAATGGCGCGCTGCTTCTCGTCCGGCAGCCGTCCTTTATAGTAAATGCTGTACGGCGGATCCGCGATCATCCGAAAACGGCTGGGATATTCTTTTTGCTCTGCGGAAACAAATCCGATGCCCCGCTGTGCCAGCTTTGTCCATTCTTTCTGCAGGTTCCATTCCCTGCGGCTTTTTTCTATCTGCCGGATATTTTCCTCGGTAATGCCGGAAATGGAACGAAGCCGGCGTTCGCTCATCCCGTAGATTTCTTTTGCAGTTTGTCCTTCCTGTGTCAGCCGCCGGATCGCTGCATTTCCGATTCCGGGAATATTGGAGAGCCATAATGCGTATTCCATCCTATCGCTCCTCCCTGCCGTCCGCCGCCGCGCTGCGGTAACATACGGCTTCCGCAAGGTGGCGGAGCCGGATCTGCTCCTCCTCCTCCAGATCGGCAATGGTTCGCGCAACCCGCAGCAGTTTATGATAAGTACGTGCGGTCATCCCCGCTTTTTCGTAGACCGATCGCATATAGGCTTCTTCTTTTTCCCCTAACGCGCAGTATTGGCCGATCTTAGAACCCGGGATCCGGCTGTTATGAAAAAACGGTTCGTTTTGGTAGCGTCTGCGCTGAATTTCATGGCACCGCGCGACACGCTCCCGTATGGCGGCGGAGGATTCGTTTTTTTGGCTTCTGGTCAGATCTTCATAGCTGAGCGGCATCGCTTCTACGCACAAATCCATCCGGTCCAGAAGCGGCCGCGACAGCTTCTCGTAATGGCGGCGGATGCTCCCGTCGGAGCAGAGACATTTCTGGCGGTCAGGGTAATTTCCGCAGTTGCAGGGATTCATGGCTGCCATCAGCAGAAATCCAGCGGGATAGTCCACGCTTCCGTCCGCGCGCGTCAGGCGGATCTGATGCTCTTCTAACGGCTGGCGCAGTCCTTCCAGCACCGGCTTGTCAAATTCCGTCAGTTCGTCCAGAAACAGCACTCCGCCATGCGCAAGGGAAATCTCTCCCGGCATCGGAAAACGTCCTCCGCCGAGCAGTCCCGCTTTTGTTACCGTATGGTGCGGACTCCGGAACGGACGCGCAAGGATTCCTGTTTTTGTATTGGACAGCCTTCCGCACACACTGTAGATTTTGGATATTTCCAGACGCTCCTCTTCGGTCAGCGGCGGCAGGATCGTCGCCATCCGCTCGGAGATCATGGTTTTTCCGGCTCCCGGCGGCCCGACCATCAGCATATTGTGCATTCCGGCTGCCGCGACCTCGCACGCGCGCTTTAGATACCGCTGTCCGTTGACCTCGGAAAAATCCGGCTGGCGGCGGTCCGATACCGTTTCTTCTATATTATTATAGCTGTAATTTTTTGGTTCCGGCGGACTCTGCGTCCCGTTTAAGCAGGCGATCAGCTCCGAAAGAGCGGAAAACGCATAGATCCGGACGCCTTTGACCAGCGCGGCCTCCTGCTCGTTTCCCTTAGGCACCAGAAATGTATGGATGCCCTGTTCTTTTCCGTCCGATACGACCGGCAGGATTCCTTTGACCGGAAGGAGCCTCCCGTTTAACGAAAGTTCCCCGATAAAAAGCTTCCCCTCACAGCATGATCGTTCGAGCAGTCCCAGCGAAACCAGAAGCGCCGCCGCAATCGGCAGATCAAAGCCGGTGCCTGTTTTCCGGATATTGGCAGGGGACAGATTGACGGTAATCCGCTTGGCGGGAAGAAAAATGCCGCAGTTGCGCAGCGCCGTCCGGACGCGTTCCCGCGCTTCCCGCACCTCGGAAGACAAGGAACCGACCATATCAAAGACCGGAATCCCGTTGCTGACATCGACCTCCGCCCTGACCGGAATCGTCCGGATTCCACAGAGCTGCGCCGTTAAAATTGTACTATACATATTGCTCCTGTTCCAATTGTATGGAGATACGCACAGAACCATGCAAGAAAAAAAGATGAAAATATCATATCACAACTTTCCTCTTTTTTCATCCTTTTTTATTCAATTAAGAGTTTTTTCAATTTTTCCAGCGCCCGCTTTTCAATGCGGGACACATACGAACGGGAAATTCCTTCCATCTGCGCGATCTCCCGCTGTGTTTTTTCGGTCTCTTTGAACAGTCCGTAACGCTTTGTTATGATCGCATATTCCCGCGGCGTCAGCACTTCCTTCATATGGACGCTCAGCCGGCTGATCTGCTCCTGTTTTTCCAAGTGATCCGTAACATCGATTTCTTCATTTTCCAGAATGTCAAACAAATGAATCTGGTTTCCTTCCTTATCGGTTCCGATCGGTTCAAACAAAGACACTTCTCCGCGCATCTTTTTCTTGCTGCGGAAATACATGAGCATCTCATTGTCAATACAGCGTATGGCATAGGTGGCAAACCGGCTTCCATAATCCCGTTTGAAGGTAGATACCGCTTTTATCAGGCCAATCGTTCCGATGGAGATCAGATCCTCCGAGTCCTCATCCGAGTTCATATATCGCTTTGCCACATGTGCAACGAGACGCATATTGTGTAAGATCAATTCTTCTTTTGCCTTCTCATCCCCGCTTTTCATCCGCATCAGGCAATCTTTTTCTTCCTCAGGTGTTAAGGGTGCTAAAAAAGTCTTCACGCTGCACCTGATAATGCTTACTTTCTACATTCTATGAATTGGTCGTGTTTTTCGTGCTTTTCCTAGCAAAATCGTACTGGCTGGTAGTATAATGGGGATATGATGGAACGAATTTTGACTTACCAGATACCACCGTCCGACGACGGACAAACCATTTTACAATTTTTAAAGAAAAACGGGTATACTCATCCGGCGCTTGTGCTGCTTAAACAGACGCCGGAGGGCATCCTTTTGAACGGACGCTGGGCGTATGTACAAGAAACGCTTTCCTTTGGCGATACGCTGACGATCCGCATCTCAGAACCTCCAAAAGAAACCTCCATTGTGCCCTGCGCGCTCCCGCTTACCATAGTGTATGAGGACGAGGATCTTCTGGTGGTGGATAAACCCGCCCATATGCCGGTGCATCCTTCGATCCGCCACTACGAAAATACCCTTGCCAATGCGGTTGCGGCGTACTGCGCCTCCCGGAATCAGCCTTTTCCGTTCCGCTGTCTGAACCGCCTTGACCGCGATACCACAGGACTGACCGTAATCGCCAAACACCTGCTCAGCGCGGGGATTCTTGGAAAACAAGCGGCGGAGCATCGTATCGTACGTACTTACCTTGCGATCTGTCAGGGAAAGCTGCCCCCAAACGGCTGTATTGACGCGCCGATCGCGCGCGCGGCGGATTCCGTCGTGGAACGCTGCGTGGATTTTTCCTCGGGCGCAGCCGCCGTAACTCATTATGAACGTCTGGAATACTGCAGCGCCAAAGATCTGTCTCTGGCGTCGCTTCGGCTGGAAACCGGACGCACCCACCAGATACGGGTGCATATGAAATATATCGGCTATCCCATCATCGGCGATTTTCTCTACAATCCGGATTTTCGGGATATCGGACGGCAGGCGCTGCATTCTTCCTCGATCGAATTTCTGCATCCGGTTACCCATGAAAAAAAGCACTTTCATGCCCAGCTACCGCCGGACATGAAGCGCCTTTTTCCTTCGTTCTAGTTCTTTTTTGTTGTATGGCACGCGCCCCTTTAACAGCTTGTGCCGGATAAAGGCGTAGGTCGCCTTTTCCCCTTTTACCGCCAGCATCTCCAGAAGATATTCCAGCAACGCCTCGGTGTCCGGATGAATCAGATATGCGCCCTTGCCTTTTTCGTAGTATCTTAACGCGCTTTCATCCGTATAGCGGCTGCCCTGATAGTTCTTGGATGCGCTGACGCGGTCTATGAACATTTCCGCAACGTAGGGAATGGGCATTTTCATTCCCGTCATCCCCTTATGGGCGCTTTCCGAATCCTCGGCGGCGCCGTAATCGATCCAATACTCCAAATGGTGCTTATTGCGGCCTTTGTGATGCAGCCACGCCGTAGAACATCCGGTTGCCTTGCGCTCGGCGTTATTCGGACTCATATATCCCCTGTAATACCTGCAGCCGACCAGAAATTCCGTCGGCCCGTATTTGGAGAGGTCATGCAGAAGTCCCTGCCGGTACAGACCGACCTGAAAACATCCCACCAGAACCAGCCATTTATGCTTCGTTATCGTACAAAAATGTTTCCATGCTTTCATGTTATTTTCCTATCAATACACAGATTGACTGCGACTTTAAAATCAGATGCTGCTGATCCTCGCAAAGAACGCCCGATTTCAGAACCGGCGTTTCTTCGTTGGCGCTGTCGATCAGAAGATACCATTTTTTCTTTTTGGACAGCTTCGGCAGCGCAACCGTACTCGCCGCAGAATAAAAATTATACGCGGTGTAAATATCTTCTTTGTGCGACGGATCTTTGGAATATTCTCCGCAGTACCATACGCCGAGGCTCATATGTCCCATATCGAACTCCGAAATCCACGCATTTTCCCCATGGTAGGACACATCCGGCAGTCCGACGGAACGATAGTCGCAAAAATGAAACGGATCGGCGTTTGCGATCAGCGGATATTCCTTCCGAAACCGGATCAGGCTGCGGATATACTCCGTTTCCTTCTCGTGGGTTTTGGCGTTCTTCCAATTTACCCAGCCGACCGGATTGTCCTGACAATAGGCGTTGTTATTTCCGTTCTGGGAATTGCACATCTCGTCCCCCTCCCAGAGCAGAGGCACTCCCTGCGCCAGAAACAGCATAAGAACCGCATTCCTCCACTGCCGTCTGCGGATGGTGGAAATGTATTTTTTGCGCGTCGGTCCTTCTACGCCGTAGTTATTGCTGAAATTCCAGACGTTTCCGTCGGAATTGTCCTCGCCGTTGGCTTCGTTGTGCTTATCGTTGTACATAAACACGTCCGCAAGCGTAAAACCGTTGTTGCTGCTGAAAAAGTTTACATATCCGAGCGTCGTTCCCTGCTTCTTCTGCTGATTTAAGAACTCCCGCATATCGCCGTTCAGGTGGTTTAAGATTTTGCGCGCCGGATAAAGATATTCATCCTGATAGACAAACAGATGACGGTACTTCCGCTCCTCCTGCCATGCCGGCTGCTCAAAATAGTGATAAAAGATCTTGGTCCTGCTGAGCATGACATCCTGAACGATCGCTGTGATCGGAAGACTGCCGCCAATCAGATGAAATCCGTCGATATGGTACTCCCGCACCCAGTAGCGCAGCGCGTCCAGAACCAGATTGTGATTGGTCGTCTCCGGAAAATACATCTCCATGACGCATTCCATTTTATTGTCATGCAGCTTCTGAACCAGCTCCTTAAACTCCGTCTCCGCACGCTTCGGATCCTTTGCATAGGAGGCTTTTACCGCAAAGTAGCTGTTTCCCTCGTTTACATATCCCCAATAATTCAGCTTCGGCGTCTGCGTTTCTTCCGCCGGCTGCTCATCCGCCGCATTTTTTTCCGGCTGTCCGGCGTTTTTCTCCCCGTCCGCCGCCAGAGCCGGCTTGATGAGATCCTCTTCTTTCGGTTCCCATTTGATGTAGTCCGGCATGGATGCGATCTCCGGAGCCTTCGGGAGGATCCGCTCCTCAAATTCATATACCGGCATCAGCTCTACCGTAGTGATTCCCAGTGATTTCAGATAATCCACCTTTTGGCTCAGCGCCGCAAAGGTGCCCGCGCTCCGCTTCGGCGCGCCATGATCCATCGTAAAGCCGCGCACATGCAGCTTATACATGATTACCTGCTCTTTCGGGATCTCCGGCGCCGCATCCTCGCCCCAGTCAAAGGAATTCGAACGGAACGCACCGTAAATGCGATATCCCGTTTGGGTGCCCGCCGGATCGTTCCATATTTCTCTGCCCTCGATCACACGCGCATAAGGATCCACCTGCTCCTTTCCGTTGATCTCATAGTAATACCGGTATTGCTCCGGACGTATTCCCGAAACAGCCACCGAGCGCAAAGAACCAAGACAGTAGGCATCCGGAACCGTAATCCGCTCCTCCTGCCCGCTTTTCTTATCTATCAGCACAATACAGCAGGCATCCTCTTTCTCTCCGGCGAAGGTAAACTCCGCCCCGTTTCCTGTCTGTACCGCTCCCATTCTGGCATAACTGCCCTCTTTAATTGTCAACTTCATGCTGCCTCCATCTATCCTGTCACATCTATCGCCTCATAGGTAAAATCCCATATAATGATTATATCGTTTTTCTTTTTCTTTGTATATAACTATTTTTAGGAACACTGCATTTGTTATACCAGTTTCCAACTGGTCGATTGACAGAAACGGGATTTTCTCTATATAATGAGAAGCAAAGTGAAACGAAAGGAGATCGAGCATGAACGAACAGGAAAAGGCTGTTCCGGTTACCGAGGAGGAAATGGATGATATACGCGTCACTCTGGATTTGGAGGACGGCGAGAAGGAATGCCGCATCCTGACCATCTTCGATTCCGGTACGCAGGAGTACATTGCGCTGATGCCGCTTGATGAAAACGGAAACGACAACGAGAACGGAGACGTCTATCTCTACCGTTATTTTGAAGATTCAAACGGCATCCCATCGGTTGAATTTATTGAAGATACGGAGGAATACGAAGCGGCGGCGGATCGTTTTGACGAACTGCTCGACGAAGCGATGTATGACGAAATGGAATAGCTATCTAAGTCCTGCCTCGGTAAGAAAGCGGGACGGTTCAACCGGCTTTCCCCGAAAGCTGTCTACCGAACAAAGCGTCAGTCTGCTTTTGGCGCGCGTCATTCCGACATAAAGCAGACGGCGCTCTTCTTCGATATCTTCTTCCAGAACCGCTTTTTTATATGGAAGAATGCCTTCGTTTACATCCAGCAGGTACACAAATTCAAATTCCAGTCCTTTTGCACTGTGCAGCGTTGCCAGCGTGACGGCGTCGGCGTTTTGGCTTTGCTTTTTTGCAGCCTGCTGCAGCTCTTTGGTATAGCTTCGGATATGGTTTTCCCATTCTCCGTAGCTTTTGTATCCTTTTGCCCCCGTCTGCAGTTCTTCGAGCGTATCGAAAAGCTCGTCTTCTTTGATTCCCCGATAATCGGCGTATTCTTTCAGAAAATCATCATAGCCGATCCCGTTTCGGATATAATTGACGGCGGCGTACGGACTCATTTTTTGCAGCTGGCGTATGTCGTATTCCAAGCGTTCCAGACGCTCGGCGATCCAGGGCTGTTCCCGATAAAACGATTCCCAGACGTCAAACGCCACTTCCGGTTCGGTCAGGGAATCCCGCCCGAGGTAGCGCTTCGGACGGTTCATAATCTGCAGAAAATCCGCACGTTTCCGGCTTCCCTGCGCAATTCGGATATAAGTAAAAATGTCTTTCGCGATCCAATGCTCATATAAATTGGGAACCCGCTCCCTCGTATGAAACGGTATGTTGTACTCCGTCAACTGCTCGATCAGCAGTCCCGGCTGGGTATTCGTCCGAAAAAGTATGGCAAAATCCGAATACGCGCTGCCCTGCTTTCTTCCGTTTTCCAGTTCTTTTAAAATCCCCAGATTTTCCTCCCGCACGCCTGCAAAATGCAGATAGCGTACCGGATGCTCGGCTTTTTTTACGGAAGCGATTGTTTTGGGAAAACGCGTTTTGTTGTGGGAAATCAGCCTAAGAGCCGTCTGGGTAATGCAGCCGTCGGAGCGGTAATTGACATCCAAAAGCACCTGCGCGGCATCCGGATAAAGCTTCGGAAAATCCAGCATCAGCTCCGGTTTTGAGCCGCGAAAACGGTAGATCGACTGGTCGTCGTCGCCTACGATAAACAGATGGCGATGCGGCTCCGCCATCATGCGGATAATGGCAAACTGGATCCGGTTAATGTCCTGAAATTCATCGATCAGTATATACTGATATTTTCTTTGCCATAAGGCAAGAATGTCCGGACGCTCCCGAAACAGCTCGTAGGTATACACTAACATATCGTCGAAATCAATCCGTCTGCTTTCCCGCAAACGCTTTTCATAGGCCGTATAAATGTCGCGGAACACCTTTTCTCCGCACTGTGCGGAATAAAAATGCTCCAGCGGGATCTGTTCATTTTTAATCCTTCCGATCTCTTCCAGCAGACTGGCAATGCACTCCTGCTCATCTGTGACATCCAGCGGAAAATGTGAAAGGATGCCGCGCATGATCCGGTATTTTTCTTCTTCGGAAATGATATTTGCGCTTTCATAATGATATGCCATTTTCAGTATCAGAAAAAAGACGGCATGAAAGGTTCCGAACGTTACTTTGGTGTGTTCTTCGCCCATTAGCTGCAGGAAACGCTGTTTCATTTCCTGCGCTGCCGCTCTGGTAAAGGTAATGACCAGAATATGCGACGGTTCCACGCCATGTTCTCGGATCAGGTTTCGGGTACGCTGCGTAATAACGGTCGTTTTTCCCGAACCCGGCCCCGCGAGAACAAGCATTGGACCGTCCTTATGCATAACGGCCGTATTTTGCGAATGATTATATTCCATAAAAACCTCAGATGCTATCGGGAAAGCAGCTCGATCCCTTTTTGGATGCGCCGCAAAGACTCCTCTTTTCCCAAAACTTCCATTAACTCGGTGGCTCCGCCCGGCGTCATCTGCTTTCCGGAAAGCGCTGTGCGCACCGGCCACATGACATATCCGTTTTTGCAGCCTTTTTTCTCAACATAACTGCAAAGTGCCGCATACAGCGCATCGTTGCTGTAGTCCTCCTGCTGCTCTAAAATCGGAAGCAGCTCGGTCAGCACCTCAAGGGACGACTCCGCCGTTGTTTTCATTTTTTTATGCGTATACATTGCGGTATCGTATTGCGGCAGTTCTTCAAAAAAGTCAATATGCTCCCGTATATCCGTAAATACTTCGATCCTCGTCTGTACCATACGGGCGATCTTTTTTCGGTCATAATCCTTCGTAACGACTTCATTGATATACGGAAGCGCCATCTCATAAAACGCGTCAAAATCCATCGCTTTTATATATTCGCCATTCATCCATTTCAGCTTGGTGTAATCAAACACTGCCGGCGATTTGCTCATATGGCGGTAATCGAATTTTTCGATCAGCTCCTCTAAGGACATGATCTCCTGATTATCCGCCGGACTCCATCCCAGCAAAGCTACGAAATTTACAATGGCTTCCGTTAAAAAGCCCTGTTCAATCAAATCCTCAAAGGAAGAATGTCCGCTGCGCTTCGAAAGCTTCTGATGATTTTCATCGGTAATCAGCGGACAATGCACATAAACCGGCACCTCCCAGCCAAACGCTTCATACAGGCGGTTGTATTTCGGAGAGGAGGACAGGTATTCATTTCCGCGCACCACATGCGTAATCCCCATCAGGTGGTCGTCTACTACGTTGGCAAAATTGTATGTCGGATAACCGTCCGATTTAATGAGGATCATATCGTCCAATTCCGCATTGTCTACCGTAATATCGCCGTAAATCTCATCCTCAAAGGTCGTCGTACCCTCCGTCGGGTTGTTCTGACGGATGACATAGGGAACGCCGGCTTTGAGCTTTTCTTCTACTTCCTCTTTGGACAGCGACAGGCAGTGTTTGTCATAAACCGAAATTTCTTTGCCCGCAACGGTGCGTTTTAACCCTTCCAAACGCTCCTTGTCACAGAAACAGTAATATGCCTCGCCCTTTTCGATCAGCTGTTTTGCATAGGAAAGATAGATTCCCTTCTCCTGACGTTCGCTCTGCACATACGGGCCGCAGCCTCCGTCCTTATCCGGTCCCTCGTCATGACAGAGTCCCGTCATCTCTAAGGTTCGGTAAATAATCTCTACCGCTCCCTCGACATAACGCTCCTGATCGGTATCTTCGATCCGGAGAATAAAATCTCCTCCTTCATGCTTGGCCAAAAGATATGCATACAATGCCGTCCTCAAATTGCCGACATGCATCCTTCCGGTTGGACTTGGTGCAAATCTGGTTCGAATTTTACTCATAATGGTCTCCTTTATCTATTTCTTTTGACCGGCGCAGCATAAATGCGCTGATCAGCCTTGTCAGCATATTCGCCTGCTCGGATAATTCCCGACTGGTGCCCGCGCTTTCCTGCGCGGCGGCAGAATTTGACTGCACTACGCTGGAAATCTGTTCCACTGCTGCGTTGACCTGTTCAATCGCGCCCATCTGCCGTTCGACGGCGGTTGCAACCGAATCCATCTGCCTTGCCGCCTGATCCGAAAGATCTACAACCGCAGTTACCGACGCGGTTACCTCCTCTACGATACGGCTTCCGCTTTCTACGGCTTTGATGGAGCTTTGGATCAATTCTCTGGTCGCTTTTGCCGCCTGATCGGATTTTGCCGCAAGCTCCCTTACTTCTCCTGCCACAACCGCAAAACCTTTTCCGGATTCTCCCGCCCGAGCGGCTTCTACGGAAGCGTTTAACGCCAGAATATTGGTCTGGAACGCAATATTTTCAATCGTGCCAATGATATAGGCAATTTCATTGGAGGAGGACGTGATCAGATCCATCGCCTCATTTAAGCTTTCAATATGCTGACTGCTTTCCTGCAGCTTTGTTTCCGCATTGTTTACCGCATCCTTCGTCTGCTCCGAAAGCTGCGCCGTCTGCTCTGCATCCGTTTCCATGTCCCTGATCGTAACGGACAACTGCTCAACGGCGCTGGACTGCTCGATCGCGCCGCTGGATAATTCTTCGCTGGCAGATGCAACCTTTCTGGAATCCGCAGAGACATATTCCGCCGCCTCCGTAATTCCCTCCATCGTAAGATTTAACTTTTGATTGATCGTTTCCAGAAATTTCTGCAGATTTGAGAAATCGCCCGGATAGTGGCTGCTCACAACCTTCTGCGTCAAATCGCCGTTTGCAATGCCGCCAAGCACCCGTCCCATATCTTCTACGATCCTGCGGAAATTCTCTACAAGCTGTTTGGTGGAATCCGCTAATACGCGCACCTCGTCACGTCCGCGAACGCTTGGCACCTCGCTTTTTAAATCGCCCTCAGAGAGAGCCTGCAGGCGTTTGGCGCATCTGACCACCGGCTTGGAAATCGAACGGCTGATTACAGCGGAAAGTACGATGACAAGAATGCCAATTACGATTGAAACCGCAATCTGCCGATTGCATCCCACGTAAGCCGAATGCATAAACTCGTCTTTATCCAGCGTTACGCCGATGCTCCATCCGTCCGTTCCCGGAATCGGCGTATAAACCTGAACATTATGGCTGTCGTCTTCTTCGTAATAGTATTCTGCAATACCGCTTTCTCCCGCGATCATTTTTTCCTCGATCGCAGCTACGGTCTGCAGATCCCGATCCTCGGGATTTTCCTTAGCTTCCCGAATTGCATTTTCCTGATCCAGCAAAAGCAGATCGTCTACATAGGCAATGGTTGTCCCTTCTTTATCCAGTATGTAGGCTTCGCCGTTTTCTCCGATATTCACGCCCTCCACAATGGATTGCAGCAGGTAGGTGTCGCACTGGAAATACGCCACGCCGGTTACGGCTCCGTTCTTTTTTACCGGAGCGGCAACAACCATGTAAGAATCGTTTTCTTCTATATAAGGAGTGGACATATAGGTTTCGCCGTTTAACGCCCTTTGAAAAAATTCCGTACCGGAAATGTCGGCAGCATGATAGGCGTCATAACCGTTCATATCGGAAAGTCCCGCAAAGCGCATGGAATAGGTATCGACTTTTTCCTGAAGAAACGCCTGTTTTTGCTCCCATGTCAGCGCATCATCCGTCAATGCCGGATTCGAGGCGATTTCCGTAATGGTCAGCGTATAGGTGGAAATTGCGTTCTGCGCCGATTCCGCTGCCAGCTCCGTCGTCTCAACCAATAATTTTTCAATTGCCGACATCGTTGAAGACTGAGTGGTTACAATGCTCTGCACACTGCTGATCAACGAAACCCCAAGTGTTGCAAAGATTACCAGCAGCATTATTTTCGTCTGAATTTTATGCATAACTTCCTTCTACTCTCTTTCGTTCCTTCCAAATGTTTCTTTGTTTTACATGTTCTGTTATAGCATATCTCCATCAAAAAGTAAATTGCGAAAATCCCGGAGCAAACTGCCCCGGGAAATTTTCTTTACGGTTTTTATCTATATTTAGTAACGGTTCTTGGCTAATTTCGGGCGCATCCGTTATCAAAGGACGGATTAAACGCATAGAAGTTTTTGGAGTCCAAATCTTCCTGTACAAGACGGAGCGCTTCGCCGAAACGCTGAAAGTGTACGATTTCCCTCTCTCGCAGGAACCGGATCGGATCACAGACTTCCTGATCTTTGACCAGACGCAGGATATTGTCATAGGTCGTGCGCGCTTTCTGTTCTGCCGCCATATCTTCAAATAAGTCCGTAACCGGATCGCCGCAGGACTGGAATTCCGATGCCGAGAACGGATAGCCGCCTGCCGACTGCGGCCAGATTCCGGCGGTATGGTCGATATAATACGGTGCAAAACCAGCCGCTTCCAGTTCTTTCGCACTTAACCCCTTAGTAAGCTGGCGGACAATGGTTGCAACGATTTCCAAATGCGCCAATTCTTCCGTTCCGATGTCGGTATCGAAATTGTACATCTAAAAAGTATCGTAAAATGGGCACATCACCAAATCTTTTATTATATATGTAGTTATAATTGGTTCAATAAGTAAAAATCTGATAAGAAAAATTTTTATAAAAAAGACAAAGTTCCTATCAGGATATAAAATTATCGATAAACATTTTATTTCATAACTTTCCTTAAATTTCTAGATGGTCCCCCAACGTATACACTTTTTGCGATTTCGTATAAATCATTTGTATTAGAATCGAGGATATTGGTTGCATCAATATGCACTCTTACAGTAGATTGATTATTTTCAGCTCCATAAAATTTGTCTGGGTTTGCTATAAAATAATCTTGAATAGGCAAATAATATACAGTCTCATTGATAATATCCACAAGAAAAAGAACAAATGCAATAGAACTGCCCAATCCATAATTTATGGTTTTGACATCTAAATCAAATGTTACATCTCCACATTTCAAAAAATCTATAGATGTGCGCCCCTTAATCTGTCCCTCAATCTTTTTATTAGTAAATTCCTCGTTTTCTACTAGCTCGATTACAATATCAGTGCCGTGGTCTGTTCCTGTTTGTTCATGCCATTCCCACTTTTCAGAATTTAATTTGTAGGCAACAATACTCCTTGCTCTAGTGCTTACAGATCGTGCCGTGCAATCTTTGGGTAGCTTTCCACTCATTAGTATCACCTTTAACTATTAATAAACATAGTACATATTAAATGAACCGATTCCTTTAGCATTCAATTATCCACAGACTTACCGGACTGACTTTGCATTCAAACGCATCATCTGGCTTAACTGTCATATAATCATCAACTATACATAACACGGATATTTTTCTGGCGTATTCAAATCCCACCTCTTCCAAATTTGTATTATCGAATCCGGGTGCTGAGTAATATCCGCAACCAATAATATTACCAGATGAATTTATTACATCAATTTTTAATGAACCATCAAGTACTGCTTTAGAACCCAACAGTTCAATGTTTTGGGTTAATTCTACTTCGCCTTTTACTTCGATATTTTTACTATCAAGAACCTTGATTGACCATTGCGAAAATTTTAATAATTTGAACTTTTCATATGTATTTGATTCATCATAAAGCTTTTCGTTCACACGGTCTATTTGGAATTTTTCTTCTAGCATTGCTGGAGAAAGGTTGGTCATTGTAGCATTTAAATCAATTAATTGTTCTTGTGCCTGCTGTCTAATTTTTGCTGCCTGTACTTCTGCTTCTGCATTTTTTCTTTGAATTTCCATAGCCGTTGCTGCCCCAGCAGCTCCCCCGGCAAGACCACTAGCAAGACCACCTGCAATTGCCCAATCCTGTTTTTTTGCCTGATATCTTGTATTATGTAATACTGTTTTTTCTAAAGATTTACCTAATTCCATAGCCTTGATTCCATACATATAATCGGTTTCAAGCTTTGATACATATTTTTTCTTTCCCTTAATATGGGCTTTTTCTTTTGCATCATCAAATTTCTTTTGCTCTTGTTCTCTTTTATCTGCAAGTCGTTTTTTCTGATCATCCAATTCTTTTGTTTCTACTAACTTCTTTCCCTCTATGTAATATTTTTTTGCCTTTGATAAATCTGAAACACCAAACGTACCTGCTATTATTTTCAGCGCATTTTGATCTTCAACAGTTTCAAATGATGACAATCCTTTTTGTCGGCATTTTTTGAATATAGAAATTGATATTTGTTTATTTTTTGCTTCTGCAATTTCTTTATTAGCACGTACAGTATTTTCATAGTCTTTTTTTGCTTGCATTTTTATCTTTACCTTCGTATATATGACTGAACCAATTATACATACAATAGTTATAATCAGTAGTATCCATCCAAACATGACTACTTCTGGATTACCATCTGGAAAATCTCTAGATCTACTTGAACCTATTCCAATACACATTCCTGATCCTGTTAAAAGTATGCCAATACCAAATATCTTCCAAAATTTTGCGGCTCCACCCATGACGCAAACAATCATTCCTATTATGAATAAAAATAATCCAAACCCCATCATGCTTCAAATCCTCCTTTGCAATTGAACCTAATTATAACAATATATCCTATTTTATTCAATTAGAATCTGCAATTTAATTTCCTGTCCTGTTCGTGCTCAGCAGCAGTTTTTATTTGCGTTGACCTATAAAAAGTACGAGAGCGGTAACAAAAAGGAATTTATTGCAAGGGATATACTGTCATCAAAGCATTATATCCCTTCCTATATTAAGAATCATTCTGTACCTTTGAACATCTGCAAACAAAGCTCTTTCAGTATTTTCTGCGTCTTTTCACCCATTCCAGTCTGAGCAAGATAATTCACTACAATATTTGTCATATCTTCTTCTGTGACCGGACGCTCCTGTCGGATTTCCTCTGCCTGTTCAAACATGACACTCATCATTTCGGTAAGCTGGGAAGTGTCTATATCAGAGGGTTTGCTATCATAGACTTCTTTCATATCCTTTAAAATACTCATCATTATATCACGCAGCCTAATCATAGATGCTTCGGAGACGGTAATCTTCTCGGCGTTCATACGATTGATGTCATAAGTTGCCTCTCTATGTGCTTCTGGTGTTTCTCTTGCAAAGTTTTTTAACGCATTAATTCCAAAATCAATCATAGCATTTCTTGACTGAAATGCCGGAGCATTGGCATCTTCAAAATAGGCTTGTGCATAGTCAAGAAAGCGGGAATCTGACTGTTCACTTTGCCAGACAATATCTGAAACAATGCCTGATTACTAAGTCCAAGCTCGCTTAATTCCACATTTTTTCTCATTCTCACATCGGTCAATCCCAATAAATAATCCGCAGAAACATTAAAAAATAATGCCAACTTTGCCAATACATCATGACCGACAGTGGCAGTCTTTCCGCTTTCGATTCGGCTGATTACTGATGTGGGAATTCCGGTCTTTT